>CAMCTH010000222.1 GCA_945877965.1 Planctomicrobium piriforme
CGGCGAGATCGGTGAACTGATCGTTCGCGGGCCGGTCGTGACGTCGCGGTACGTCACGCGGGTCGAAGCGAACGCGACGGCGAAGATTCACGACGATGCCGGATACTGGCATCGCATGGGGGACGCCGGCTATCTCGACGACCGCGGCCGGTTTTGGTTCTGCGGCCGAGTCGGGCATCGAGTGCAAACGGCGACGGGTACGCTCTTCACCGATCCGGTGGAAGGAATCTTTAATCAGCACGAGTTCGTTGCACGCACGGCTTTGGTCGGCGTCGGAGCGGCGGGCAATCAAAAGGCGATTCTCGTCGTGGAGCCCAAGCAGATCGGCGGGCCGACGGAATTTCTACTCGATGAGTTGAGCGAGATGAGCCGACAGAGCGAAATTACTCGTTCGATCTACGAGTTTTTGGTTTATCCAACCACCTTTCCCGTCGACATTCGGCACAACTCCAAAATCTTTCGCGAACAGTTAGCAGTGTGGGCGGAAGCGGAATTGAAAAAGCAACGCACATAGCCACGGGGTAGACCCGCGGCGGATCTCATCATCACGAACAGTTTGAAACATGCGCGTTCTCGTCACCGGGGCGACTGGATTCTTGGGGCAGTACGTCCTCGAGCAACTTTCCGCTCGCGGCGATGTCGTGCGCGGGCTATGCCGTCGTGACGCTCCGGAACTCGCCAAGCTTGGCGTCGAAATTGTGCGCGGCGACATCACCGATCGCGTCGCCGTCGTCAAAGCGTGTCGTGGGGTCGATGCCGTCGTGCACACGGCGGCGATCGCCGGGATCGGCGTGCAGTGGGAGCCGTTCTATCAGACCAATGTCGTCGGCACGAAAAACGTGCTCGACGGTTGCCGCGAGCATCGCGTTCCGCGGCTCGTCTACACCAGCAGCCCGAGCGTGACGTTCGCCGGCGCTCCGCAGCGGAACGTCGATGAGTCGGTGCCCTATCCGTCGCAATGGCTCGCACACTATCCGCATAGCAAGTCGCTGGCGGAACGTGAGGTGCTGGCGGCGCACGAGCCCGGCCGATTGCATACCTGCGCCTTGCGGCCACATTTGATTTGGGGACCTCGCGATCGGCATTTGATACCGCGGCTATTGGATCGGGCCCGCAAGAAGATGCTGAAGCGCGTCGGCGGCGGACATAACTTGGTCGACATTATCTACGTCGAAAACGCGGCCGACGCTCACCTGCTGGCCCTCGATCGACTGGCGGAGCCCGACCCGGTCGGCGGGAAAGCGTACTTCCTGTCGCAGGGAGAGCCGGTCAATTGCTGGTCGTGGATCGACGAAATCCTGTCGCTCGCCGGTCTGCCGTCGGTTGGTCGCTCGGTCCCCTACCCCCTCGCGCGACTTGCGGGGGGCCTGCTCGAAACGATCTGGCGACTCACGGGCCGAACCGACGAGCCGCCGATGACTCGCTTCTTAGCTGCCCAGCTAGCCCAAGATCACTACTTCAATCTCGCGCGGGCTCGAAACGACCTCGGCTACGAGCCGCGGATTTCGACGTTCGACGGCATGCGGCATCTGGCCGAGTGGATGCGTTCGGATTCGAAGGCGTTTCCGGCTAACCATTAACGTCGCCGCGCCTACAATGGGACGTGGTCAGGGCGAGGCTGCGTCAACTCCCGGCGCGGCTCCTTGTCAACCTGCGGGAAAGACGTTAATCTTTTCCCTTTAAGACGTTAGGCAAGGAAATAGGCCATGGTCTCGGGCCGTCCCGATAACCAACGGATTGTCATCACCGGGATCGGCCTGACTGCGCCCAACGGTAATTCGTTAAGCGAGTTTCGGGCCAGTCTCCTAGAGGGCCGGAGCGGCGTTGAGCCGTTCGAAACCCGATACGTCGGCAAGACATTGGCCGGGGTTTGCCGCTTCGATGAGACGCGGTACCAGACCAAAAAAGACGTCCGCCGCGGGACCCGCGCCGCCAGCATCGGCATCTATTCCGCCAACGAGGCGGTCAAGTCGTCGGGCTTGGATTGGCCGAACGTCGATAAATCGCGGGTCGGCGTTTACGTCGGCGTCACCGAGCACGGCAACGTCGAGACCGAGAACGAGATCTACGAGATCAAGCAGTTCGACTACGACACCAAATTCTGGTCGCATCATCACAACCCGCGGACCGTGGCGAACAACCCGGCGGGCGAGATCACGATCAACATGGGGATCACCGGGCCGCACTACACGATCGGTGCAGCCTGCGCGGCGGGGAATGCCGGGTTGATACAAGGCGCACAGATGTTGCGGCTCGGTGAAGTCGACTACGCGATCTGCGGCGGCGTCTCCGAAAGCATTCGCACCTTCGGCATCTTCGCTAGCTTCAAGAGCCAAGGGGCGCTGGCTTGGCACGATGACCCGACGAAAGCGTCGCGACCGTTCGATCGGGCGCGGAACGGCATCGTCGTGGCCGAAGGGGGCTGCCTCTACATTCTCGAACGATACGACGACGCCAAGAAGCGCGGCGCGCTGATCTACGGCGAACTCGTCGGCTACGCAATGAACAGCGACGCGGTCGATTTCGTTATGCCGCACCCAGCTCGGCAGGCGGAGTGCATGACTAAAGCGATCCGCATGGCGGGGATCTCGCCGTCGGAAATCGACGTCGTCAGCACGCATGCCACCGGCACGTCCGGCGGCGACGCTCAAGAAGCACAGGCCCTGCGGCAAGTCTTTCAGGACGACCCGGCCGTGCGTTTTAACAACGCCAAGAGCTTCATCGGCCACGCCATGGGAGCGGCCGGTGCGTTGGAACTGGCGGGAAATCTCCCCAGTTTCGGCGACGGCGTTTGTCACGCCACGATCAATCTCGAAGACCCCGATCCCGAGTGCGCTCTGCCCCACATGGTGCGGTCCGAACCGCACGACGGGCTCAAGGTTGACTACGTACTGAATAATTCGTTCGGTATGTTGGGAATTAACTCGGTAGTCATCATCAAACGGATTTAGGCCCGTCCCGCGCGCCGCAGGAATTTGCTTAGCATGACGAAAGACGACATCAAGGAAACGATTCTCGACATTCTCTCCGACATTGCGCCGGACGACGATTTGAGTACGTTGAAAGACGAGATTGCCTTCCGCGAACAACTGCAACTCGACAGCATGGACTTCCTAGACATCGTCATGGAACTCCGCAAGCGCTATCGCGTGCAAATTCCGGAAGAAGATTACCCGCACCTGCGAAGCATGCAGAGCACCGTCGACTATCTCGAACCGCGGATGCGGGACCTCCAAAAGGTTTAATGCAAGTTCATGGTTCAGGGTTCGAGGTTGGAAGTCGAACCTTTCTCCGCAACGCTGAACCGCGAACCCTGAACCCCGAACCGCTCCTGTGTACGACGCGATCATTATCGGCGCGGGACTCTCGGGCTTGGCGGCAGGCATTCGGCTGGCGCATTACGAGAAGCGCGTCTGCGTTCTTGAGCGGCACACGACGATCGGCGGCTTGAATTCGTTTTACCGCTTGCGCGGCCGCAACTACGACGTCGGCCTGCATGCCGTCACGAACTACACGCCGAAGGGGACGAAGCGCGGCCCGCTGGCGCGCGTTCTGCGGCAGTTGCGGTTTTCGTGGGACGAGTTCGGCCTGAAGCAGCAGAACGGGTCGAGCATCATCTTCCCCTCGGCGCGGCTCGAATTCACGAACGATCTTGAAGTGCTCCGTGCCGAGATTGCCCGCGTCTTTCCGAGCGAGCGTGACAACTTCGAGCGGATGCTCGCGGCGATTCCCGACTACGAAGCGTTGCCGCTTGACCGAGCCGACGATTCGGCGCGAGCCTGGGTTCGCGAGTTCCTGCGCGAGCCGCTGCTGGTCGAGATGCTGTTCTGCCCGTTGATGTACTACGGCAGCGCCCGCGAGGACGACATGGACCTCGCCCAGTTCTTCATCATGTTTCGCAGCCTGTTTTGCGAAGGGTTCGCGCGGCCCGCCGAAGGGGTGCGGCCGCTGATGAAGCTGCTGACGCGGCGATATAAAGAACTCGGGGGCGAACTCCGGCTGCGGGCCGGCGTGCAGCGGATCGTGCATGACGGCGGCAACGCGGTCGGCGTCGAACTCGACGACGGCACGATCTTGGAAGCCAAGCATGTGATCTCGAGTGCCGGCTATGTCGAGACGATGCGGCTCTGCGGTGAAGCGAATGCGACGACCGAGCAAGAGGCCGGCCGGCTGGGGTTCGTCGAGGCGTGCTCCGTGCTCGATCGTCGTCCCACCGACATCGGCATCGATCGCACGATCGTCTTCTTCAGCACTGAAGATCAATTCCACTGGCGGCGGCCGGACGAGTTGGTCGATTTGCGGAGCGGCGTACTGTGCATGCCGACGAATTTCGACTTTGAAAGCCCGGTCGACGACGGGATGGTGCGGACGACGGCTTTGGCCGACTTCGACGCTTGGCGAGCGCTGCCGGAACCGGAATATCGCGCGGCCAAAGAGGCGTGGTACGCGAAGCTGGCCGCGACTTCGGCGCAGATTTTGGGGGACTTCCGTCCGCATGTGGTCGACGTCGATATGTTCACGCCGACGACGATTGTGCGCTACACGGGCCACGCCGGCGGGGCGATTTACGGCGCACCCAAAAAGCGGTACGATGGTGCGACGTTTTTGCAAAACCTGTACTTGTGCGGAACCGACCAGGGCTACGTCGGCATCGTCGGCGCCTTGGTCAGCGGCATCGCCGCCGCCAATCACCGCGTGCTGCAAGCGAGTTGAGAGTCGGCGGTTTTTCCCGTCTGAAACTGCCCTCTGCCTACTGCCCTCTGTCAACTAAACATGGCCAAAGACTTCCTCAAAGATTGCCGCGATGAATACGACGTCGTCGTCATCGGCAGCGGCTTGGCCGGTCTGACCGCCGCCAACACCTTGGCGAAGCAAGGGCGGAGCGTGCTGCTGTTGGAGCAGCACTACCAACTCGGCGGCATGGCCACGTGGTTCAAGCGACAGAACGGCCACATCTTCGATATCTCGCTGCACGGCTTTCCGATCGGCATGATCAAAAGCTGCCGCCGCTATTGGACCCGCGAGATCGCCGACTCGATAGTGCAGTTGAAGCACATTCGGTTCGACAACCCGATGTTCTCGCTGACGACAACGTTCGACCGCGAAGACTTCACGCGGCAACTCGTCCAGAGGTTTGGCGTCACGCCGGAGAACGTCGTCGCGTTTTTCGATGCCGCTCGGGCGTTGAACTTCTACGACGAACGCGAACAGACGACCGGCCAGTTCTTCCAGAAATTCTTTCCCGGCCGCGAAGACGTGATCCGTCTGCTCATGGAGCCGATCACCTACGCAAACGGCTCGACGCTCGAAGACCCGGCGGTTAGCTACGGCATCGTCTTCTCTAACTTCATGTCGAAGGGCGTGTTCACGTTCGAAGGAGGCACCGACCGGTTGATCGGCTTGATGAAGGACGAACTGGCCCGCAACGGGGTCGATGTTCGCATACGCGCCGATGTGCAGAAGGTGCTCGTCCGCCGCGGTCGGATCGAAGGGGTCGTCGTCAACGGCCGCGAGATCAAGAGCCGCGTCGTCGTGTCGAACGCCAACCTCCGCTCGACGATCTTTAAGCTCGTCGGCGAAGAGCATTTCGATCGAACGTTCGTCGATGAGGCGAAGGCGGTGCGGCTGAACAATTCGAGCTGCCAGGTTTACATCGCGCTGAAGCCGGGCGAACAGATCGACGAAAGCTGCGGCGACTTGTTGTTCAGCTCGACCGCGCCGAAGTTCCAGACCGAGGCGTTGCTAAGCCGCGACGTCACCAGCCGCACTTATTCGTTCTACTACCCGCGGACGCGCCCCGGCAGCGATCGGTGTCTCGTCGTCAGCAGCACGAACGCGAACTACGCCGATTGGTCGACGCTTTCAGAGCCCGATTACGAAGCGAGCAAGGCCGACCTGATCGAGACGACGCTCGCCGCGCTGGAAAAGTACGTCCCGAATCTGCGGGAAAAGATTGACCACATCGAAGCGTCGACCCCGAAGACGTTCGAGTTTTACACGCGGCACATCGACGGCGCCAGCTTCGGCACGAAGTTTGAAGGGCTCGCGGTCAGTCGAGCCGTGCCGCAGCAGATCGCCGGGCTCTATCATTCCGGCAGCGTCGGGATCATCATGTCGGGCTGGCTCGGCGCGGTGAACTACGGCGTCATCACGGCGAACGACGTCGATGCTTTCCTGTCGGGCACCGAACGTCCGGCCGACGCCGCGCTCTCGCTTTAAGCTGACCTTCTCTCGTATGAGGATCGCCGCCGGATGAGTCTTGCCGAAATCCACGCCGCGATCCCACATCGCGATCCGTTCCTGCTGATCGACGAGATCGTCGCTCAGGACGAAAAGAAGATTCATTGCCGCAAGACTTTCTCGGGCAAAGAGTTTTTCTACCAGGGGCACTATCCGCACTTCCCGCTCACGCCGGGGGTGCTGCTTTGCGAAGCGGGGATGCAGGCCGGGGCTGTGCTGCTGTCGAAGCAGGCGGGGGCCGCGCCGGGCAAGGTGCCGGTCGCCACACGGATCGACTCCGTGAAGTTCAAGCGAATGGTCCGGCCCGGCGAAACGATCGACATCGAGATTGATCTCGTCGAGCGATTGGCCGACGCATTCTTTTTGAAGGCGAAAGTCAGCTGCGGTCGCGACGTGGCGGCTCGCTTCGAATTCGCCTGCACCATGGCCGACCCGCAGTAGCACGAAAGTCGAATTTCTATGGTCGCCGACTTTCTGCAAATTGCCGGCAAAACGATCGTCGTCTGTGGCGTGGCGAATAAGAAGAGCGTCGCGTGGCACACGGCCCGCGTGTTAGAGGAAGCCGGGGCGACGGTCGTCTACGCCGTCCGCACGCCGCAACGTCGCGAACAGGTGCAGAAGCTGGTTCCGGCAGCCAATGTCTTCGTCTGCGACGTCGAACGACAAGAAGAAATCGATCGCCTTGCGGCCGACGTCGCTGCCAAGCATCCGACGATCCACGGCCTGCTGCACTCGATCGCCTTCGCCGACTACGGAGAAGGCCCGAAGCCGTTTCACGAAACCGATCGGGCTGCGTTTCTTCGCTCGGTCGACGTCTCGTGCTTTTCGCTCATCGCGCTGGCCAAGGCGTTTGAAAAGACGTTCGATCCCGATGCGTCGGTCGTGACGATCTCGATCTCGACGACGCGCATGGCGGCCGAGAACTACGGCTTCATGGCCCCGATCAAAGCGGCCCTCGATTCGTCGCTCGCGTTCTTGGCGAAATCGTTCAGTGCAAGCTCGCGAGTTCGCTTCAACGCCGTCGGTCCGGGGCTGTTGAAGACGTCGGCTTCGGCAGGAATCCCGGGCTATGTCGATGCGTATCTGTTTGCCGAGCAAGCGACGCTCCGCCGCAAAGCGGTGCAGACCGAAGAGGCCGCCAACACAGCGGCGTTTTTGCTGAGTCCACGCTCGTCGGGGATCAACGCGCAGCGGATCGTCGTCGATGCCGGGATGGAAACGAATTACTTCGATCGCGATCTCGTGC
>CAMCTH010000223.1 GCA_945877965.1 Planctomicrobium piriforme
CGAAAAGTTCGCGCGAGCCAAGGCCGGCGCCACGGCGGGCGAAGTGACGCGGATCGCTGCGCTGCCGATCTCGCTGCAGATGGATCACGTCGACATGAAGGCGGTCCTCAAGGCCGGCAAGGAAGTGAACCTTGAAACGCGCAAGTTGGCCAAGGGAGACTGCGTCTGTACGAACGAGCAGATCTACTACCCGCCGCTGATCGAAGTCGAAAACTCGGAACCGGCCTATACGTTGAATAGCTCGTTCCAAGGGCGCGGCCTCGGCAGCCAGTGGAGCCACAACCTGAGCCGCAGTTCGTTCTTGGCGACTTTTGCCGAGTAAGCGAAGCGAATCGGTCGTCCGTCGGCCTCTCGCCGCGATGCAGAATTTCAGGCCTCGGTCGTCCTTTGGGCGGCCGAGGCTTTTTTATGCGCGTCGATTCGACCTGCCGTGACTCGACGGAGCGGGTGGCGTTTCGAATCGGGCCATCTATAATGGGCCTGTGCTTTGCCGCTCGTTGCCGCCGCCCGTCGCGCGGTCCCGCCTTCCTCTCGGAGTCGCTTCGATGATCCGTTTGCTCACTTTCGGTCTCTGCCTGTTTACGTTGTCGACCTGCTCGGAATTGCTGCGGGCCGAAGACGAGTATCGCGTCGAAGTGCTCAACGAAGCGGCCCCGGCCGATGCGGGCCTGTCGCCCGAGATCGCGGCTGCTGTGTCGTCGACCGGTTTCAAAGTGATGAAGGGGGAAAGCCGCACGGTTTGCTCGTTCTGGCCCGCCAAGCAATGGGCCGTGCAGGCCGACTTCAAGCCGACGCCGGCGCTGCTCTATCCGCTGTCGATGGGTCAGTTCGTCGGCGTGATTAACTACAAGCGAGACGGCGAAGATTTCCGCGGCCAAGAGATCGAGAAGGGGACCTACACGGTTCGCTTCGCGTTGCAGCCGGTTGACGGCAACCACGTCGGCACGTCGGATACGCGCGACTTCTTGGTGTTGGTGAAGCCTGCGGACGATGCGAAACCGGATGTCATGCCGCCTGCCGACTTGATGAAGAAGAGCGCCGCCGCCGCGGGGACCCCCCACCCGGCGATGCTCAGCTTGCTCGCCGCCTCGGCCGCGGCGGGTGAGGCTCCCACGCTGGAACACAACGCTGAGCGCGAGCTCTGGAGCGTCGGCTTCGCTAACCCGACGACCGCCGGCAAACTGACGATGCAGATCGTCGTCGTCGGCAAAGCGGCCGAGTAGGTTTTTGTCTCTTTGGCCGGAATGAGGTGCGTGATGCGACGAGCCGGTGCGTGGATCACGCTGAGCGGTCTCGTCGCGTTGTGCGGCGCAGTCCTGTTCGCCGTTGCCGAAGAGCCTAAGCCAGAGGCGAAGCCTGCCGCGACGGAGAAACCGGCCGAGTCCGAGAAGTACGAAACGCTCTCGCTGCGCGGCAAGATCGTTTGGCTGAGCGAGGCGTTGTCGCGACGTTACGGCATTGCCGTCGATCCCGATGCGGCGAAGTTTGACATCGCCCTGGAATCGCCCGACGGCACGCTGACGCCGATCGTCAAAGACTTTCGAGGCCGCGGATTTCATCTCGACCCGAAGCTGCACGAGCTCGATTGGGAGATGCTTGTGCGACGGTTCCCCGGCTCGCCGTTCGTGCAGGTCGTGCGGACCTACGCCTGGCGCGACGGCAAAAAGTTCGAGTTCGACTACTGGTGCGATATCTGCGCGATCCCGATGTACGAACTCAAAGAGTGCGAGTGCTGCCAGGGTCCGATTCGATTTCGCTTCCGCGAAGCGAAGTAGTCCAGACCGTTCCTACCGTTAAAAATCCACCTGCACGCGGAGGTCGAACAGGTTGTTGACAGCTTCGGTGCCGACGGCGTTCGTCGCTTGCGAGTGGATGTAGTTGAATTGGCACTTGGTGTAGGCGTTCAGGTACCAATTGAGGCCGAGCGTCACGTCGGTCAGCACGCCGCCGTTCGTCAGATCGCCGGGCAACGCGGCCGTGCCGACGTAGTGGCCCTTCAAGTTGAGCGTCGAGAGTCGGGCCGCCACTTCCCAAGCGCCCCAACCGCGACAGACGCCGCCGTCGCGCGAGCGGACTCGGAAGAAGTTTTCGAACGGCTTGATTCGGTCAATCGCGCCGGCCTTGCGATCGTACGGACGATGTTCGCCGGTGAGAAAATAGCCGAGTTGAGCATAGCCCCCGAAGAACGTGAGACTCTCGCCGTTCGATTGGTCGACGAAGTTGACCATCCCTTCCGACTGCAACGACCAGGGGCCGTGGACCCACAGTAGTTCACTGCCGACGACGTTGAAGTTGCGGACCGACAAGATGCCCGACGCAAGGACGAACGGCATGCCGAACGTCGCGTTCGGAGTCGGCTGTTGGTTCGGAGCCGACACAGTCGACACAAACTGCCCTATGTACATTTCGGGCACGGTGCGGAAGTTGAACAAGTGATCGTTCGGCGCGGAGTAGTGGTGCCCCAGGCCGAGATGCGTGTAGTAGCGGCCCCCCGACGGCTCGTCGTAGTACGGCAGCCAGGTGAGTCGCTCGGCCGTGCCGATGCCGCCGGTGTCGGCCAGCGAACCGCCGAACTGATCTTGCCCGGCGGCGAAGGCCGAGGCGGCCCAGGTCATCGTTAGGGCGTCGTTGCGATCGTAAAAGCCGATGCCCAAGTGGCGGAACGGTGTGAACGGTTGGAACAGGACCGAGCGTTCGACGAACGTCGTGTAGCGAAAGCTGCTGACCACTTCCAAGCTAAACGGTTGCTTCCATTGGCCGACGCGCACATTGCCGAACAGCGGCAGGTCGGTTTGTTCTACCCAGAGGTCGGTGAACGTCGGCCGACCGAAGAAGGCGAAGTCCATCTGCATGAAGTAGTTGTTCACTTCCGTGATCGCGCCCGAGGCGGCGAGTCGTGCGCGACGGAAGTCGGCGCCGTCGCGAATGTCGCCGTAGCGCTGCATGCTGGCGGCGTCTTGATTGACCCAACCGAAGTCGGCCTGGAACACGCCGTTCAGCTTGATCGTCGGATAGGTCACGCCCGTCGAGGCTTGGAGCATGCCGTTCAGCGATCGTTCCAGACTCGCCAAACGCGGCAGCGCCGATTCGATGTCGTCGTCGCTCGGCGCGACGGTCGGGATCGAGGCCGAAGCAGGCTCGACCTGGCGGTCGCGAAACGGATCGGTCGTGGGAAAGTGAAAGGGGGCCGGCGGCGTTTCCGCCGTGGGCAACGGCAGCCAATCGGTGGAAGCGGCCGGCGTCGCGTCGGGAGCGGCGTACCAATTCGGCGTCGGTGCCACGACGGCGGTCGGAGCAACCGATTGCGGCAGAAACGGATCGACGGGGACTTGCCCGTGCGCCGTGCCGAGGGCCAGCGCCGCACTGATTGCCGTCAAGCGGATGAGATTTCGCATGGGATGGTTACTGCTGCCGTGTTGCCGTCGGTCGAATAGTTCGCCGGTGTGCGGTGTCGTCACAACTCCTACTTTCGTTATCGGATGCAGCACCGGCGTTATCCGGTGAACCGTCCGATTTGTAATGTTCCGCACACGGAGTCTCGTAAACACGCTAGGTGGGCCGTCTAAAACGGCCCTCAGGTTTAGCTTGCCCGCAAAGTCACTCGCCGCGATGACGCAGTGCGGTCGAGGCGATGAGTCGCCGCGTCGTTACAACCGAACCTTCACTGCCGGCATGCGCTGAAGTGAGACGCGAACGGCGGAGGCTGCGATGCGATGTGCACCGACGTGATGAACCGTTCTGTTGAAGCGCAGAATTGAAGCATTGTGTTGAAGCGACGGCGACGAGTCGCGCGCGATGCTCTCAGCGACGCCGACTTCTCTTGAAGGGGCGACCGTTTGCAGCGGCTCAAGTAACGCCGCAATTCAAATTGCAGACGCTTCCGCCTCAGGTGCGACCGGGATATTCTGCGATGCAGTCCGCACGACGCGGTCGCTTCGTTCTCTTTCGGTCCCCGAGTCTTCTATGCCTGAAAACTCCTCGGCCTCCGCTCCCGGCGGACGCTTTCGCACCTTGCTGGTTCTCTACCTCGGGCTGTTTCTCTTCGCCTACACCGTGCCGCTGATGGGCTTGGCCAAAGCGCAGATTTCCGCCTCGCTCGGCATGACGACGACGGCCCAATCGTGGCCGCTCTTAGGTGCGTTCTTCTTGTCGTGGCTCATCATCGTTCCGCCCGGGGCGTGGTTGGCCGACGTCATCGGACGCAAGCCGCTGCTAGTGCTCGGTTCGCTGTTGTTGATTCTCGGAATGCTGGTACTGAGCTATGCCGATACGTTGCTGCTGGGCTGCGTCGGGCAATTCTTGATGGGTGCCGGAGGGATCTTGCTGCAGATCATCGGCATCGCCGCCGTTACCGATCTGTTTGCCGACCGGCGCGGCAACGCGCTCAATATCGCAGTCGGTTTGGTTGGAATCTTTGGGCTCCTCAGCCCCGTGCTGTTCGCCGCACTCGTACCCCTGTACATGAGTTGGAACGACTTCTATCGTTACTCGGCGGTATTGCCCGGTCTGCTGATCGTCATGCAGTTGGTGACGAGCTTCCCGGAGACGAACAAAAAATCGCCGGTCGTACCGGGCACCGTCAAGCGATTATTGTCCGACCCGGTGTTCTTGCTCTTGATTCTGGCGATGTACGTCTATGGCGTCGTCGAGTCGGGGATTCCGACCTGGGCTTCGTCTTATCTCGGCGAAGAATTGGGGGGCAGCGAACAAATGCAAGGTTGGCTCGTCACCGGATTCTGGAATCTCGCGTCGATCGCGCGACTGCTGGTCGGATTGTTCGGCTGGGGTGATCGCATTTCGTATCCGCGGCAAATCATCTTCAGCTCGATCGCAGCGATCGTCTGCATTGTGATGGCGACGGTACCGCACAATCCGCAGATGGCGACGTTCTTTTTCGCCCTCAGCGGCGTGGCTATCGCCCTCATTTGGCCAAGCATCATGACTTATGCCGCGCAATACAGCAAAGCGCCGGCGACGACGGTATTCGGCTTGATCGTCGACATCGGCGGCGCATTAGGCGTCATCACCGGATCCAGCGCGCCGGGCATCATCAAAGAACAGACGGGGCTCAGCTACGAGTCGCTCTTGCTCATGCTCGTCGTCCCCTTTTTGCTGCTGATCCTCATTTTTTCGTTCCGACGATCCGATGACTCGGCGAAATCCTAATCTGAAACTTATTTCATTCTGAGGCCTTGTTGATGAACGGCAAGTTGCATATCGGCGGCGAGTGGATCGAGAGTTCTTCCGGCAAGACGTACGAAGCGATCAGTCCGGCGACGGGCGAGAAACTCGGCACGTTGACGCTCGGCACGCGTGACGACGTGACGAAGGCCGCCGCCGCCGCGCGAGCCGCTCAGCCGGCCTTTGCCAAGATGACGGTTTTCGATCGCGCAAAGCTTTGCCGCAAGATCGCCGACGTGGTGACGAATCGCCGCGAGGAGTTGGCTCGCGTGCTCTGCCTGGAGCAAGGGAAGCCGCTGCATGCCGAAGCGTATGGCGAAGTCGACGCGACGGCCCTGTTCTTTCGCATGGCGGCCGAGGACGTCGTCCGCCTGAACGGCGAAGTGCTGCCGAGCGAGGACGGCCGGAAGCGAATCTTTTCGATGCGCGTGCCGCGCGGCGTCTACGGCGTTATCACGCCGTGGAACTTTCCGCTCGCCATTCCGGTGGAATACATCGGCGTCGGCATCGCGACCGGCAACACGCACGTGTGGGTCCCGGCCCTGACGACGTCGCTCTGCGCGATCAAGCTGATGGAATGCCTGATCGAAGCGGAAGTGCCGCCGGGCGTGGTCAACCTCGTCACCGGCCTTGGGCACGAAGTCGGCGACGAAGTGGCGGGCCATGCGAACATCGACGCCCTCGGCTTCACCGGCAGCCCCGGCGTCGGATTCTCCGTGAGCAAGCGGGCCGCCGGCAAACCGCAACTTTTGGAACTCGGCGGCAACGCGCCGGTCGTCGTCTTCGCCGATGCCGACATCGAACGGGCTGCGCAGATCGCCGGGCGCGGCGCGTTTTGGAATGCCGGACAAATCTGCGATTCGACCGAGCGGATCCTCGTCGAGCGCAGCGCTTACGATCAATTCGTCGCCGCGCTCGTAAAGGTGACGGAAGAATTCAAGGTCGGCGTGGCGACGGAGACAGGCGTCACGCTCGGCGCGATGCACAACCAGGGCGGGCTCGATCGCGTTCAAAAACATGTGCAAGACGCCGTCGCGCAGGGAGCCAAAGTGCTCGCCGGGGGCAAGCCGATCGCCGGTCTGCCGACGGGGCTGTATTATCCCGCGACGGTCATTGCCGACGTGAAGCCTGAGATGTTGCTCAACCGGGAAGAGACGTTCGGCCCGATCGCGCCGGTGATGCCGTTCGACACCGAAGACGAAGCGCTGACGATCGCCAACGGCAGCCCGACCGGGTTGCTGGCGGGGCTGTTCACTCGCGATCTCGGTCGGGCATTCCGCTTCGGCGAGCAGATGCAGGCCGGCATTGTGAACATCAACGAGGGGAGCGCGTACTGGCAACCGCACACGCCGTTCGGCGGCGCGTCGGGCAAGGCTAGCGGCGTCGGTCGACTGGGCGGCAAGTACACGCTGCTGGAGATGACCCAGCTGAAAACCTTGGTCGTCGACGTCGGATAGCGGCGGCGGTCGCCGACGCACAGCGAGTCGGCCGGTTGTGCCGGTTCGGCAATATTAACGCGAAATTTGTGCCGGTCTCTCGTCGGGCCGTCTCAGGCGGGGCGGCTCGGGCGGCGACGTTGAGTTGCGGAAACCCTTCCGTCCGCCGCGTCGGCGCTTCATACTAGGAGGCGTCCGCAGCGCTACGTGGTACACTAGTCGCTGCGTCCCTTCGCCAACCCCGACCTACGCCCAGCACCCGACGATGACCGAGGCGTTTGATCCTTATCGCAAGTGGCTCGGCATTCCGCCGTCGCAGCAGCCGCCCCATCACTATCGCTTGCTCGGCATCGAGTTGTTCGAGACCGACGTCGAGGTGATCGACACGGCCGCCGGACAGCGGATGTTATATCTGCAAGAATTGGCGGGCGGCGCGTATGTGAAAGAATCGCAACGGCTGCTGAACGAGGTCTCCGCCGCGCGGCGTTGTCTGCTCGACGCCAAACGCAAAGGGGAGTACGACGCGGAGCTGAAGGCCAAGATCGCCGCCTCGCAACCGCCGGTCCCGCCTGCCGCCAAAGCCCCGGCCGCGCCGCCGCGCACAACGACGGTCATGCCGAAGGCGAAGCCGATCGTCGATGAGGACGACGCGACGATCACGCTGAAGTTCAGCGACGCGACCGCCAAGCTCGGCTCACGCTCCTCGACCGCGTCGAACGGTTCCTCCTCCAAATCGAAGCATGCCGGCGCTAAGACCGAATTAGCGCACTCCGAAACGCCCGCCTCGCCGCGGCGCAAGAAGTCGCGCTCGCCGTTGCCGCTGCTATT
>CAMCTH010000224.1 GCA_945877965.1 Planctomicrobium piriforme
CGCTTTGCCCGATCTGCTCGGTCACGACTATCAAACAGAGTTGATCGGCCGTGAGCGTGGGAGTGCGGTTTTGCATCGGCGTGTTAACGCGCGGGCCGAGATTCTCCGGCGCGGTCCAGGCGTACTTCACCGATTCGAGTTTTTCGAGCACCGACAGGCCGGCGGACGACGTCGGCTGCACGACCGGGACCGACGGACGTGCGACGGGAGCCGCGGCCGTGAGCGACGCCGGCGTCGCAACTTCGACGGCGTCGCCCGTCTCGCCGCCGCGGGTCGATAACCAGATGATCGCCGCCAGGATCGAGGCCCCGATCACCGCGCCGCCGCCGAGCACCAGCGGCGCCGGCCCCTTGCGTTGCGGTTTCGCAATTCGCGAGCTCGACGGTGCGTCGCGGCCGACGGGCCGGGTCGTACCGAGCGTGCGGCTCTGCGGGTCGGTCCCTGCATCGGACGAACTGAGCGACGATGCCGCAGCGACCGCGACTTTCGATTTCGACGGCGATTCTTTCGTCGGCGCGCCGGTCGTCAGCGGCATCCCTTGTTTGAATGCCGCCAGTTCCGCGCTATCGGCACCGGGGCCGCGAGCCGAGCCGGCGTTCGTCGCCGAGCCCCCCTGGGGACCGAACGGTTCCAGAGCCTGCACGACTTCGTCCATCGAAGTGAACCGATTCGCCGCTTGCTTGGCGATCATTTTGTGCAGGGCTTGTTCGAGCGGCCACGGCGCATCGTCGCGGGCCTTCACCAAGCTCGGCAAGGGTCCGTCGCGATGGGCCATCAGCCGCGCGATCATCGTGTCGGCTTCGTACAATTTCTTGCCGGTCAGCAAGTACCAGAGCGTGCAGCCCAACGAATAGACGTCGGCCCGCCCGTCGACTCCTTTGGTGCTCGACGCTTGCTCGGGGCTCATGTAGTCGACGGTCCCCATCACCTGCTCGGTCGCCGTCAGACCGTCGTCGCCGTTCTCGATACGGGCAAGGCCCATGTCGAGAATCTTGATGACGCCTTTTTTGTCGAGCAGCAGATTCGCCGGCTTGACGTCGCGATGGATCACTCCTTCGCCGTGCGCGTAGGACAAGCCCCGCGCCGCTTGCAGCATGTAGCCGACCGCTTGCTCGACCGGAAGCGGTCCGTTCTTCTTGACGAGCGCCGAGAGATCGCCGCCGTCGACGAACTGCATCACCAAGTACTTGACGTCGCCCGACTCGCCCGAGGCGTAGGCGGTGACGATGTTCGGATGTTCCAAGCGGGCCGCGGCGCGGACTTCGCGCTGAAACCGTTTGACCGAGGCCTCGTCTTTCATGGCCGCGGCCGACATGACCTTGAGGGCGACGATCCGCTGCATCCGCCGATGCTGGGCCTTGTAGACCTGCCCCATGCCGCCGGCGCCGATCTCTTGCAAGATCACGTAGTCGCCCATCACCAATCGCAGGCCGCGGCCCGCCAGCAGCTCTTGCGCTTGAAACGGCGTAACGAGCCCTCGCGCGACGAGCAACTTGACGAAAGCGGCGGCATCCTGAGGGCGATCCGCGGCCGGAAGCTCGGCCCCCAGCGCGTTCAACTGGTCGGCCGACAGCAGGCCCGACTTCAGCAGGGTGTTCGTGAGTGAGTCGACGGCTGACATGAGGTACCCGCTAAGAGTGTGGGTACTAGCATATCCGTCGGCCGTGCGAGGCGTGAACGGAAAAAATCGCACGGCCCGGCAAAATCGCCTGGGCCGAAAAGAAGCCTGCGCAGCAAAAAGCCCAGGGACCGAAATCCCTGGGCTTCTGTGCGTTGGAACGCTCGCGAACGAGCGTGGCTTTTTACGGACGTGCGGTTAGCTACCGCTCGCCCTAGCTGCCGCTGGTCGGCGCGGCGGCTTCGCGTTGGGCGGCCTTGCGGCTGAGCTTCACGCGATCCTGGTCGTCGATGGCGATGACCTTCACTTGCAGGATGTCGCCCACCTTGCAGACGTCGGCGACGCTGCTGACGTAACCGTCGGCCAACTCGCTGATGTGGCAGAGGCCGTCCTTGCCCGGCAGGATTTCGACGAACGCGCCGAAGTCCTTCACGCTGGTGACGCGACCTTCATAGATCTTGCCGATCTTGACGGTCTCGGTCAGGCCTTCGACCCGACGCAAGCACGCCTGTGCGGCGGCCGCGTCGTTGCTGGCGATGATGACCGTGCCGTCGTCGTCGACGTCGATCGTCGCTCCGGTCTCTTCCTGGATGGCGCGAATGTTCTTGCCACCCGGGCCGATGAGCAGGCCGATCTTGTCCGGCGGAATGCTCGTGCGGAGCAGCCGCGGAGCGTACTGCGAGATATCGTCGTACGGCCGAGCGATGCACGAGAGCATTTGGCGGAGGATGTTGATGCGGGCTTCGCGGGCTTGCGTCAACGTGCCGCGCACGACCTCTTGCGAGATGCCGCGGATCTTCATGTCCAACTGGATGCCGGTGATGCCGACTTGCGTACCGGCCACCTTGAAATCCATGTCGCCATAGTGGTCTTCGTCGCCGATGATGTCGGTGAGCAAGCTCCACTGCTGCGGGCCTTCGTACACCAAGCCGATCGAGATGCCGGCCACCGGGTTCGAAATCGGCACGCCGGCCGACATCAGACCCAGCGTCGTTCCGCAGACCGTCGCCATCGAGCTCGAGCCGTTCGACTCGGTGATGTCCGAGATCACGCGGATCGTGTACGGGAAGTCCTCAGGATCAGGCAGGATCGGCTTCACGCTCCGTTCGGCCAACGCACCGTGGCCGATTTCACGACGACCCGGGCCGCGGATCGGGCGAACTTCGCCGACCGAGTACGACGGGAAGTAGTAGTCGAGCATGAACTTCTTGGAGTATTCGTCCATGATGCCGTCGACGCGCTGTTCGTCGCGGTTCGTGCCGAGCACGACCGTGATCAGGGCTTGCGTTTCGCCCCGTTGGAAGATGGCCGAGCCGTGGACGCGCGGCAGGACGTCGACCGTGCATTCGATCGGGCGAATCGTCTTGGTGTCGCGACCGTCGGGACGACGACCCGACAGGATCAGATCGCGAATGACCCGTTCCTTGAATCGCGACCAAGCGGCGCCGAAAGCGACGACGGTCAGTGCGCCGGGAGCGGCCGGGTCCGGAATGATCGCCGCCAGGGCGGTCTTCTTCACGGCATCGCCGGCTTCGGCGCGGGCATGCTTGCCGTCGATCGACTGAGCGTCTTTCATCGGGCCGTAATAGCCGGACATCAGTCGGTCGTAGATGCCGTCGTCGGCCGGGGCCACGTAGTCCGGCTTGACCGTGCCGGCCTTGCGGAAGAGTTCTTCCTGCAGGTCGATGATCTCGCGGATGTAGTTGTGGCAGGTTTCAATCGCCGCGCCCATTTGGTCTTCGGGCACTTCGCGAGCAAAACCTTCGATCATCATCACCGCGTCGCGGGTGCCCGAGACGATCAGGTCCAAGTCACTCTCTTCGAGCTGTTCTTGGGACGGGAAGGGAATGAATTGGCCGTCGACCATGGCCAAGCGGATCGAGCCGAGCGGACCTTGGAACGGCAGCTTCGACAGGCCGAGAGCGACCGAAGCGCCGTTCATGGCGAGCATGTCGGGGTCGTTGATCTTGTCGGCCGCCATGACGTTCGCCTGGATCTGGACTTCGTCGTGGAAGCCGTCCGGGAACAGCGGTCGGATCGGGCGATCCATAAGCCGCGAGGTGAGCGTTTCCTTCATCGTCGGCCGGCCTTCCCGCTTGAGGAAGCCGCCGGGGAACTTGCCGGCCGCGGCTGCGCGTTCGCGATAGTCGCACGTCAGCGGGAAGAAGTCGATTCCGGCTCGCGGCGTGCCGGTGGCGGCCGCGACGAGGACGACCGTTTCGCCGTACTGCACCATGACGGCGCCGGCGGCTTGCTTGGCAATGTAACCCGTCTCGAACGACAGGATGCTCGCCCCGATTTGCTTTTCTACTCTTACTTTACCCAATGTACTTCCTACCTTTTTTGTCCGGCGTCCTAGCAAAGGACCGCGACGGCGGGCGGTAGGGGCTTCGACGCAGGTTCGTTCAAAGGCGACTGAACGTACCCGTTCAGGTCGACTTTCAATAAACTCCGCGAGCGACGCGAGCGAGACTACTTACGAATGTCGAGCCGACGAATGACGGTGAGATACCGTTGCGGATCGACGCGCTTGAGGTAGTCCAACAGACGACGACGACGGCTGACCATGGCGAGCAGACCGCGGCGGCTGGAATAGTCGCGTTGGTGGGTCTTGAGATGCCCTGTGAGCTCGGTCACGCGCGTAGTGAGCAGCGCGATTTGGATTTCCGGCGAGCCGGTATCCGCGTCGGCGCGGCGAAAGTCGGTGATGACAGTTTGCTTTTTCTGCTTCGTGATCGACATCGTGATCTACCGCTCGCTACTACACTTACCAATCGTCGCCCGGTCGTGTCGCGATCCTCACCATGAGAACCGCCGCATCACGCCGGAAGCCCTTCTCGACCCTGCATCAACCTCCGGCGGACTTCAGGTCCGCTGGAAATCAAACGCATCGGCCTTGCCGGGACTCTTCCTACGATGAATCAAAACAACAACTTAAGCCAAGTAATTTATCAGTCCCGGCCCGTTTTTCAACCGCAAATTCTTCGGAAGATTAGCCCTGTTTCATGAGGCCGACCCGAAATTTCGCGGATTTAGACAAGCTGCCGACGTCGCGATTCACAACAAAGACGCCGCCCACACACGCTTAGCCCGGTCGTCCCCGACCGGGTCTGGGGCCGGCAATGAGTTGCCGGCCAATCCTGCAAGCGACGATTCCCCACGCCGCGAGGACGCGGCGGCTAAGCGGTTGCGGTTAACGTTCTGTACCGGACTTCGTTTCCGGCGGGTTCGGCGGCATCGGGTTCGCCGTCGGCGTTGCCGTCGCGGTCGGCGAGGCCGACGGCGTCAGCTTCTGCGCCTTGGTAACCCGCGCCAGCACGTCCGGCTTGAACGCCGTCCCTTCGCGAATCGCCCCGCCGATGCTCTCGCTCACGGTCGGATCGAACGACCCCACCGGCACCAGCCTGGCGGCAATCGCCATTCGCCTTGGGTTGGTGTCTCGAAACATCAACCACAGGATGTAATCTTCGCCCGGCACAAGCAGTCCGTGCCCTAGGCCCTGCACCACAATCCGGCTCGACTCTTCGCGTGTCAGCCCCGGCGCAACGATACCGCGCACGTCGGCATGGTGCGCCTCCTGCGGTACTGCGAAATTACTCACCGCCATGATGCCCCAACTCTCGATCACGTCGGCCGGATCATTGAAGCACCACACGATATCGGAATGCAGTTCTTCGGGGACGGTGAACCGCACGGCATCGAATTGCCTGCCGCGGGCGTTTAGCTCAAAGCGACTCCAACGCACGGCCGTCTTGCCGATCATCGGCTGGATCCGCGCATAGTCGTCGACGAACTTTCGCACATGGTCGCCGAAACCTTGATCCGCGCGGTCGGTTTTCGCCAGGTCATACGCCGCCAGCAGCCAGGTATCTTTCGGTAAGTCCGGCAGCTTCACCGACGCGATCAACCCGGCCAGCACATGGTGGACCTTGCGCGGGAACGTCGGCGTCTCGTTCGCGTAGCCGACGCAGTAGCCGAAGACCGCCACTTCATCGCCGACGGCGAGTTTCGGCGCCTCACTCGTCTTCGGCAAGGTCACGGCCACGACGAACCCGCGCCCCGCGAGATCGACCCAAAAATGCCGACTGTTCAACTTATTGACGCGTCGCACCGTGCCGAGCAGAAACATCGGCCACTTCTCTTGCTCCAAGCTCAAGATCGCATAGCGATTGATTGCCGCGACCTCCCGCTCGTAGTCCCACTTCTTCTTTTTCAGCGCGGTCGCAATCTTCTGCTTCTCGTTCGTCTTGTAACGAAAGATTTCGCAGAGCGTAAGCATGTGTGCGGCTTGCTGAAACGTCACGTAATCGCCGCGCGAACCGGGACGCCAATCAATGGCCGTCGCCCGCTCCGTCGTCCGCGTGAGTTCTTCGCGGACTTCGGTCTCAAGCCATTCGTCGTCCTCGCCGATCTTATATTCCGATTCCGTCGGCTGGGCGGCGCTGAAATGCCACAGGGTCATGTTCGAACCCGCGGCGTTGGGATCATACGCCTTATCGAGCATGTCGCGGAGATGCTGCGAGTGCGAGGCAAAGGCGAGGCTGTCGCCGATCGTCATCCCCCAGGTGTTCACGCCGATCACTTCGCCGTACATCGTCAGCAGCGGACCGCCGCTGTTGCCGCTCGAGATGGCAGCCGTCGTTTGGAGCCATTTCTGATCGGCAGGCGCATCGATCCACTCCGCCACTTCTTCCGGCAAGTCCTTCGTGCCGCGGACGGCGCTGATGATCCCCGTCGAGACCGTGAAATCGAAGCCGATCGGGTGCCCGATGGCGACGACATCTTCGCCTTGTCGCGCCGCTTTCGCATCGGCGAACGGCAATATTCGAAGAACTTCGGGCGCTTTATCCAGCACTAAGATCACGAGATCGCGTTTTGCATCGTGCGCAACCATGCCGAGCGACTCGTAGGTCTTGCCGTCGTGCATCCGCACCGTCGCACCAGACGAACCGGCGACGACGTGGTGATTCGTCGCCACGAGCCAAACATCCCCTTCAATCGGCTGCCGCTCTTTCTCTTCCTCGGCCTCGTCGCCTTTGTCTTTCTTGGCTTTCTCGTCCTTCTTCTCCGACTTCGACCATTCCCATTTTCGATCTTTGAAACGGCCGATGACGAACCCGCTGCCGGTGGCGAACGCTTCGCCGTCTTCATCTTTGACGGTGATATGCACCACGCCGTCGCGGACCGATTCGATCAGGTCGGCGACCGCCAGTTTCACGCGCGGCGTGTTCGGGTCGGCCGTGCCGCTCGGTTTCGCGCCGGTCGTCGGGGCCGGCGCGATCGACGACGCGGTTGCCTTGGGGACCGGCGCGGACGGCGGCGGCAGCTTGACCGTCTCTTCTTCTGCAGCCGGTTCGTCGGCCTCGGCCTGACCGACGAGCGCGACTCCCGGTTTTTTCTTCTGTTTCTTGAGCGATAACGAGTATGCATCTTCGTTGCTCGCCGGTCGGAAGAGCACGTACGAACCGATTCCGACGAAGAGGACCAAGATGACGAGTCCGCCGCTGATCCAAAACAGCGGTTTGCTCAAGAAATCGCCGTCGCCGCCGCTCACGTTTCTTTGCAAATGCACGGGAACCGGCGGACGCATCGATCCGGCAGACAACGCCCGATCGATCTCTTCGAGGAACATCGGATCCGCCGTCGCTGCCGCTGCTGACTTGGCGGCAGACTTGGGTGTGCTCGCCGCGGTCGCTGCCGCCGTCGCGGTCTCAATCGCTGCGCCGCACTTCGCGCATTTCATCTTCGGCGCAAGT
>CAMCTH010000225.1 GCA_945877965.1 Planctomicrobium piriforme
ATCGAGACGGTGCTGCTGATGGCCGACAAGGAGTTCGTGCACGTATCGAGTACGCTGATCAAACAAATCGCCCCGCTGGCCGACGATAAAGAGCTCGCCCACTTCGTCCCGCAAGTCGTCATCGCGGAACTACGCACAAAGATGAAACGCGCCGGGACGAAGGGGAAGAAGAAGTAGGCGGCCCGGGCTTTTGAATGACCGCACCGATTTAACTCCTTCGGAGTAAATCGACGTTTCGCGATCAGATACCCAGAGTAGCTGCGCAACCCAGGGCTCTGAGATAGGCACGCCTTCAGCGTGCGTTGTCATTATGAGTCGATCGGTCTAGTTTCATCACGCCGAAGGTGTGAAATCTCAAAGCCCGGGGTCGCGCAGCGCACCCCGTGATACGTCGTCATCACGATCCGGTTTACGCCGAAGGCGTTACATCGACTCAATCCCACACATACCGCTCGTCCCACTCGACGCCATATTTGGTGAGCAATCGGCGAAACTCATCCTGAAATGATTCCGTATGATGATGCGATTCTTGATTCTCGATGTAACGAATTAAATCGTCGACGTGGCCCGGACTGATCGAAAAGGCTCCATACCCTGTCTGCCAATGGAAATCTTCCAAATCGGCGGACTTGGTTTTGATCCACAACGACGAAGTTCGTTTTAATTCCTTCACCAAGTCGGAAAGCGAGATGGATCGCCCCAAACGGCAAAGCAGATGAACGTGATCGGCCACGCCGCCGACGCGTAGGATGGGGCACCCCAATTCCGTACAAGTACCGCCGAGGTAACGGTGCATTTCGTCTCGAAGATCGCGATCAGCGAGGAGCGGTTGACGATTCTTGGTCGAGAAGACGAGGTGCAGATAGACTTGCGCGAGCGATTGCGGCATGAACGGGTTGCCTCAGGTGCGATCATCCGTTCCGTCGTCGGTTCCATGACGCGGATCGATTGAACCCTTTCAGGGTAACCGGACATGGGGGCCAACGCACTGAGATCGCACCCCGTTGGGGTGCAAGAAAACGGCCAGGCAGCGCGAACCTAATTCACTTCCGTCGTGCCGTCGCTGAGGTGGCCGCGGAGATAGCGGGCGCGTTCGATGTTGCGGTCGGCGGTGTCGAGTTCGCTGCCGCTGAGCTTTTGCAGATGGGCCGGCTGCGTGTGGATGAAGAGCTGATTGAGCACCGGCATGCCGACCTCCGGGATGAGCCCGAGGTTCACGCCCATGCGGACGCTGCTCAGCAGGTGCATCGTCTCTTCGCTGCTGATCGTCTGCGCGGTCCGCAAGATGCCGTAAGCGCGGCTCACACGGTCGTGAAGGTTTTGGCGACTCTCTTTGATCAAGAACTCGCGGGCTTTCCGTTCGTATTCGAGAATGCTCGGCACGACTTCGCCGACCTGCTTGACCAAGTCGACCTCGGAGCGGCCGAGTGTGATCTGGTTGCTGATCTGGTAGAAGTCGCCCATCGCTTGCGACCCTTCGCCGTATAGGCCGCGGACGGCGAGGCTGATCTTTTGCAGCGAGCGGAAGAGCTTGTCGATCTGCCGCGTGATGACCAGCGCGGGCAAGTGCAGCATGACGCTCACTCGCATGCCGGTGCCTACGTTCGTCGGGCACGCCGTCAGATAACCGAGCCGATCGTGAAAGGCGTAGGTCACTTGCGATTCGATCAGGTCGTCGATCGCGTTGATCTTTTCCCACGCTCCTTGCAGATCGAAGCCGCTTTTCAGGACCTGGATCCGCAGATGATCTTCTTCGTTGATCATCAGGCTGAATTGCTCTTGCGCGTCGATGGCTACGCCGCGGGCCCCTTCGCTGTCGGCATGTTCGCGGCTGATCAGTTGCCGCTCGACCAGGAACTGGCGATCCAATCCGGCGAGCTTGGCGACGTCAATCCACTCGGGGCGCAACTGGTCGCCGAGTCGGGCGATGCCGTCTCGGAAGGTCCGCTCGATTTCGACCCGGTCGCTCGTCGAGGCGCGCGTGATGAACGGGTAGTCGGCCAGGTTGCGGGCCAAACGAATGCGGCTGCTAATGACGACGTCGGAGTCGGGGCCTGAGCCCCGCATCCATTCGCCCGTCGTTCGTGCTAGTTCTTCGAGGTCCATGTTTTATGTTCAGGGTTCGAGGTTCATGGTTCAGGGTTTCATACCGTCGCAGTGTTCAACCCTGAACCCTGAACTTAGAACCGTCTGCAACCTCTTCTTATTTCTTCTCGAGGCGGCGGATCTCGTCGCGGATGCGCGATGCCTCTTCGTATTTCTCTTCGCTCACGGCGGTCTTCAATTCTTTACGCAAGCGAATCAGATCGGTCAGGCGATCGGTGTCGGTCGGCGACGACTTGGGCCGCTTGCCGACGTGGGCCGTCTCGCCGTGGATATTCACCAGCAGCGGCTCCAACTCTTTCTCGAAACAGACGTAGTCGTGCGAGCAGCCGAGCCGCCCCTTGCTACGAAAGTCGAAAAAGGTGATGCCGCAGACCGGGCAGGCTTGCTTGTCGAGCTTGGCCAACTGCTCGACGGTCTGCCCCATCGCCAGCTGCTGCTGCACCGAGTCGGTCGACGGCGCGGCGGCCGCTTCGTCGCCGGTGTCGTTCTCGGCCAAGTACTCGCGAGCATGGTCCTCGCAGAGATGCAGCTCTTTCGGCTTGCCGCCCGTCAGTTCCGTAATGTGAAACGTCGCGGGCTTATCGCACTTTTGACATTTCATAGATGTGGGGGCGAACCGCTGGGGGCGACGGGCGTCAGCATTTACTAATCGAATTCACTCAATAGACTGCCGGAATTCTATCGGGGTGCCCCAGAGTGTCAATCCAAGTCGAGTCGCCGCGTGCCGGCGTAACTTCAATTCGCCGAAAAGGATGCGCCGTCGCGGTTGTTCGCCGTCTCCCTGCCAAGTAAGCTGACGTGCTCGCCGCTTCACGGTACCGCCAAACCCTATGACCTGCCTTCCGACGCTCGATCGTTTTCGCCAACTGGCCGCGGGGGTCCACCTCGTGCCGGTCTATCGCAAGCTGCTGGGCGACACGCTCACGCCGGTCAGTGCCTTCAAGCATCTCGACGTCGGCCCGTGCGCTTGTTTGTTCGAAAGCGTCGTCGGCGGCGAAAAGGTCGGACGCTACAGCTTTCTTACGGCCGGACCCTTCTTGCTGCTCGAAGCGTTCGGCCCCCACGTGCGGGTCACGGAGTTCGCGGAAGGTAAGCCGGCGCAGTCGCGCGAGTTCACCTGCGACGATCCGCTGGTCGAACTCAAATCGCGAGTCGATGCCTTGCGCTCGGCCGTGCTGCCGGAGCTTCCCCCCTTCACCGGCGGCGCGATCGGCTATGCCGGGTACGACACGGTCCGCTACGTCGAGCATTTGCCGAACGCTCCGGAAGACGACCGCGGCTTGCCCGATCTGAGCTTCGCGTTCTACGATCGCATGGTCGTGTTCGATCATGTCGACAAGACACTCACGGTCATCGCACTCGCGCGGGTCGACGATCCGAAATGCGATCTGAACGCCGCTTATGCCGACGCCTGTCGGCGGGTCGACGATCTGACCGCGCAACTCTCGAAGACCGAGTGCGACTTGCGTCCCGCGGCGATCGACGTCGGCGGCGAAGTGACGGTCGAAACCAAGTCGAACTTCACGCAAGCCAAGTACGAGTCGGCCGTCGAGAAGTGCCAAGAGTACATCAAGGCCGGCGACATTTTCCAAGTCGTGCTGAGCCAACGCCTGCAGACGACGATCACCGCCCCACCGTTTGAGATCTATCGGACGTTGCGGGTCGTGAATCCGAGCCCGTTCATGTTCTATCTACGGTTGCCGCAGGTGACGCTCGTCGGCAGCTCGCCCGAGATCATGGTCCGCGTCGTCGACGGCAAAGTGACCGTCCGTCCGCTGGCCGGCACGCGCCGCCGCGGCAAAGACGAGGCCGACGATCGTCGACTGGCCGCCGAGCTGTTGGCCGATCCCAAAGAACGGGCCGAGCATGTGATGCTGGTCGATCTCGGCCGGAACGACGTCGGCCGCGTCGCGAAGTACGGTTCCGTCGAACTCAGCGACGTGATGGTGATCGAGAAGTACAGCCATGTGATGCACATCACGTCGAACGTCACCGGGCAACTGGCCGACGGGCGCGATGCGTTCGATGCGCTGAAGGCCTGCTTGCCGGCCGGCACCGTCAGCGGCGCGCCGAAGGTGCGAGCGATGCAGATCATCGACGAGTTCGAACCGCATCGTCGCGGGCCTTACGCCGGCGCGGTCGGCTACGTCGATTTCAACGGCAACATGGACACCTGCATCGCCCTGCGGACGCTCGTCGTGCAGGGGGACCAAGCCTATATCCAAGCCGGCGCAGGGCTCGTGGCCGACAGTGTCCCGGCCGAAGAATATCAAGAAACGCTCAACAAAGCCCGCGGCCTGCTGACGGCGATCGCCATTACGGAACGCCGAATGGCGGAGAAATAACGGGCTACGACCTCCGCTTTGCACACACCCTATTAGCTGCGGATGTACATCCGCAGCTATCCACTCCGCCCTCAATATCAGTAGAATGCTGAGCCACGCCCGAATGTGACGGCGTCGCCGTTCCTGCTTTTTACCCTCCGAAAGGTTTCCATGTTTCGCATCATCACGGCCGTCGCGTTGATCGTAAGTCTGACGAGCGCGGCCGGCGCTCAAGAAGCGGTCCCCGCCGCCGCCCCGCCCCAATTCAAAACGCTCGAAGAGCGCGTCAGCTACATCGTCGGCATGCAAATCGGCGGGCAGTTGAAGTCGGACGAAATGAAGGTCGATCTCGACCTCTTGGTCCGCGGTCTCAAGGACGCCGTGTCGGGCGCGAAGCCGGCCCTCACCGAAGAAGAAATCGCCACAACCTTCCGCGAGTTCCAAAAGCAACAAGTGGCCGCCGCCAACGAGCGGGCCCTGAAAGAGAACCCGGAACTGAAGGCCGCCGCCGACAAGAACTCGGCCGAAGGGGCCGCCTTCCTCGCCGAGAACGGCAAGAAGGAAGGGGTCGTCACGCTGCCGAGCGGTCTGCAATATAAGGTCGTCAAGGCCGGCGCGGGTCCGACCCCCAAAGCCAGCGACACCGTGCAGACGCACTATCGCGGTCGCCTGATCGACGGCACCGTGTTCGATAGCTCCTACGATCGCGGTCAGCCCGCCATGTTCGGCGTCGACCAAGTGATCGCCGGCTGGACCGAAGCGCTGCAAAAGATGAAGGCCGGCGACAAGTGGGAACTCTACATCCCCGGCAACCTCGCCTACGGTCTCCGCGGCAGCCCGCCGGCCATCGGCCCGAACGCCCTGCTGATCTTCGACATCGAACTGATCTCGGTCGAAGCCGCCTTGCCGGCGCCGAAGAACTAGAACTCTAAAACCAATGGGGAGTGGGGAATGTGGAATGTGGAATGACGAAGGCTCGCCGACGTCGTTCCTGTTCCTTCATTCCCCACTCCCCATTCCACATTCCCCATTGAATCTATGATCCACGTGATTGCCGCCATTGAATTGAAGCCGGGGACGCGCGATGCGTTCTTGCGCGAGTTTCATGCCCTGATGCCCTCGGTCCATGCCGAAGACGGATGCATCGAGTACGGCCCGACGGTCGATGCCGAGACGCCGATCGCGGCGCAAGTTCCGCGCCGGCCCGACTTGGTGACGATCGTCGAAAAGTGGCGCGACGTGCCGGCCTTGCAGGCCCACTTGGTCGCCCCGCACATGACGCCGTATCGCGCAAAGGTCAAAGAGTTCGTCATCAGCACGCAGTTGCAAATTTTAGAACCGGCGTAAGAGGAAGAGTGGGAGCATGGGAGATGGGGAGAGTGTGAGTGGACTTCAAATCACTGGATTCTTACTCCCCCTCTCCCCTGCTCCCGATCTCCCCCTCTTCTAACAATCCTGCGTAACCTCGTCGCGCACCTCCTCGCCGCACTCGACGCCGGTCGGCCGACCGCGTACTGCCGACTCGTCGAGACGCGCGGCAGCACGCCGCAAAAAGCCGGGGCTGCCATGCTCGTCTATCCCGACGGCTCGCAGTTCGGCACGCTCGGCGGCGGTTGCGTCGAGGCCGAGGTCAAACGCCGCGCGCTCGGCATTCTGACGGCCGGCCCGAGCGAGATCGTTTCGTTTCAACTCGATAGCGATTACGGCTGGGACGACGGGCTGATCTGCGGCGGGCGAATGACCGCGCTCATCGAACCACTGCGTTCGCGAGCCGATGCGCTCTACTTCGAACGGCTCGATGCGGTCCTCCGGAGCGGTCGCGGCTCGTGCGAGGCGATCATCTTCGACGCCGAAAAAAGCGGCCTCGCCGTCCCCGCGACATATCTGTTCGACCATGCCGGGCAACTCGTCGCCCAAAGCGGCGGCCTGCTCGAAGCGCAGCGCGACGGCAAGTTCATCGACGCTCCGCCCAGCGTGCGGCAGAATCTCCCCGACGTCGGCGAGCGGCCCCGTCCCTCGGCCGTGGGCGGCATCGCTTATCTACCGAACTTGGAACGCTGCCGTCTGCTGATCGTCGGCGGCGGGCATATCGGCCAAGCGGTCGGCAACGGCGCGACCGATCTCGATTTCGACGTCACGGTCGTCGACGACCGCAGCGAGTACGTGACCCGCGAACGATTTCCTCGTGCCGTGCAGTTGCTCAGCGGCGACGTCGGCGAGACGCTGAAGCAGGTCGAGGTGACGTCCGATTCGTACTGCCTCATCGTCACCCGCGGCCACAATCACGACGAAGAGGCGTTGTTCCATCTCGTCGATCGCGGCGCCCGGTACGTCGGCATGATCGGCAGCAAACGGAAGATCAAGTTGATCTTCGACGATCTTGAAGCCGAAGGAATCTCGCCCGAGGCGCTCGGGCGCGTGCATGCGCCGGTCGGTATCGACATCGGCTCGCAAACCGTGCCGGAGATTGCGGTCAGCATCTTGGCCGAGTTGGTAGCCCATCGCAACTGCGGCGGCGTCGTTCCCGGTCGCCCGGCCGCCGCGTGGTCGGAACCGCGATGAACGCCGCCGCAACGTCGCGTCCGTTGCGAGTCTTTGCCGTCGTCCCCGCCGCGGGACGAAGCGCCCGGATGGGGCGCTCGAAACTGCTACTCCCTTGGAATCGCGACGGCCGCGGCGAGCGAACGTTGATCGAGCATGTCCTGTCGCGCTGGCAAGCCGTTGCGGGCCTGACGGTCGTCGTCACGGTTCGCCGCGACGATGCCGAGTTGGCTGCCGTCTGTCGCGCGGCGGGAGCCGAAGTCGTGCAACCGGCGCTCGATCCGCCGGACATGAAGGCCTCGATCCGCGCGGGGCTCGAGTATCTTTGCACAAAACACGCCCCGGCCGACGACGACGTCTGGCTCACCGCGCCGGCCGATCTGCCGGAACT
>CAMCTH010000226.1 GCA_945877965.1 Planctomicrobium piriforme
AGAATGGGATGACAGTCTTTTATTGGTCGGTATGACTCACGACGATCATAGTCTTCTGCCAAATCGCAGACTCTGCTGAAGGCAGCGGTATCCGTTGAGTTGACCGATTATCGGCTGCCGACGAGTTGGCCTTCGTGCGCAATGGATTCCGAGAAGCCTCCGGCGCAGGGAAACGTCTGCACCAGGTCTTCGGAGTGGACGGCGCGATCGAGCAATAGCAACAGCACCTCGATTTTCACCGGCCCGATGCCGCGCGGCGTCGACAACGACGCATACGACTACTGCAGCAGTTCGCCGATTCGCAGGTGGAGCAAACCTCGCGGCAAGCGCCGATCGGCGGGGTTAATCCAATGCGAGAGCCGCTGATTCAAACAGGCCTCAAAGCGATTCGTCAGTAGCAGATCGCGGATACAAGCGAAGCGTACGGCGAGTTGACGATGCTGTCGAGCGACGGACGAAGTGGAGTAGTCGATCATGGTTCGTGATGGAGATGGGCCCGCGGCTACGCGAAGATCTCGCGAACGACGTTGCCTGCGACGTCGGTCAGGCGGAACTCGCGACCTGCGTAAGGATAAGTAAGTGATTCGTGATCCAGACCGAGCAACGCCAGCAGCGTGGCGTGCAGATCGGTCGTGTGCATCTTCCCTTCCACGGCATGCAGTCCGTACTCGTCGGTCGCTCCGTACGAGAACCCAGGCTTCACGCCCGCACCGGCCAGCCACATTGGATAGCCGGTAATGTTGTGATCGCGTCCGTCGGGGCCTTGCGCCGTCGGTAAGCGGCCGAACTCGCTGCCGAACAAGACGAGCGTCTCGTCGAGCAGCCCGCGTCGTTCCAAATCATGGAGCAACGCGGCTGTCGGTTGATCGGTGGCGGCCGAGTTGCGGATCAGTTCTTTGTGCAGATTGTTGTGCTGGTCCCACCCGGGATGACAGATCTCGACGAAGCGCACGCCGGCTTCGCTCAACCGCCGGGCCATGAGGCATTGCCGCGCGAAGCTGCCGGCCGGTCCCGGCTTGACGCCGTATTCGTCGAGCACCGTTTGCGGCTCGGACGAAATGTCGAGCAACTTGGGCACCTTGTCCTGCATGCGGAACGCCAACTCGTACGATTGAATGACGCCGTCGAGCGCCGCTGGGGCGGCCGGGTCTTTCGCCAGATCGCGATTCATCGCCTGGATCAGATCGAGTTGTCGCCGTTGCAACTTCTCGGGAATCTGCGGCTTGATGTTCGGCAAGTAGCCGCTGTCGGCGACGCGAGTTCCTTGAAACTGCGCAGGCATAAATGCGCTGCCGTAGTTCACTGCTCCGCCGAAGTTCGCCGGCGGGTTGATCGTGACATAGCCGGGAAGGTCCTGATTTTCGGTCCCGAGGCCGTACATCAGCCACGCCCCAAGCGACGGCCGCGTCAGGGTCGCTTGCGCTGCGCCGGTGTGCAACTGCACGATCGCCTGCGGATGGGCCGGCGTGTCGGTGTGCAAGCCGCGGAGGAAGCAGAGCTTGTCGACCTGCTTGGCCATGTGCGGATAGAGTTCTGAGACCCACGTGCCGGTCTGACCGTGTTGCGCAAACTTGAACTTCGAAGCGACGAGCGTGCCGCCGCCGGGGCCGACCTTTTGGTCGTCGCTTTGCAGCTTCGCTTTGTATTCGAAGGTATCGAGTTGCGACATCGCCCCTTCCATGAAGAGGAAGATGATCCGCTTCGCCTTCGTCGGAAAGTGTGGTGCTTTGGGAGCGAGCGGATTCGGCGGCGTCGAACGCGGCGGGGCAGCGCAAGCGGTGCGATTCTGTTCTCCCAACAACCCGGCCAACGCTAGGTAGCCAAATCCGAACCCGGCATGACGCAGGGCCTGACGTCGCGAGAGCGGATTGTTCCACGCTGGGTAGCTGGCGGGATTTGTAGACATGGTCATTTCCGTGTCGAACTTTTTAGGGAACGCAGGACGCTAACGTCGTATACGTGGACGACTCGCTATTTCAAGTAACGAAACTCGGCGGACGAAAACAACGCCTGACAGAATGCGGTCCAGGCCGCCGTGCGCGGGTCGAGCGGTTCGACGGTCGGCTCGGCGTTCACTTCGACGGAGCGGCTAACGTTGTCAGGGTTCTGATCGACGACCGGTTTGGCTGTTATAGTCGAAGTGGTGGCTGCGACCGTCGTTTCCGACGACTTGTCGACATGGGGCAACGGCTTCTTTACGGCGGCGATCGACAACGGCTCGCTGCGCGACGCCGATTCGTAGTCCGCAACGAATCTTTGGGACCGGGCGATCTCTGGTGCCGTCGCGTCCCGTCCGAGCGTGAGGCGATAAAGTCGATTGACTGCGTCACTTCCAGCGTCGCGATCCTCAGCCAGAACTCTCTCCGCCAAGAGTCGCGATTGTTGATGCACGAAGGCGTCGTTGAGCAGATAGAGCGCCTGGGTCGGCACCGTCGTTTCATCGCGGCTGCCGGTGACTAGGCTTTGCTCGGCGAAGTCGAAGACTTCGAGCGCAGGCGGCGTGAGGCCCCGGAGCAACGGCAAGTAAATGCTGCGATGCACGTCGTCGCGGGCCGCTTGTAACATCCGCTTCGCGTCCGGTGCCGTGTCGCGGAGTTCGATCACTTTCAAGTTCGCGGCCGGCGAACCTTCCGGTCGGGCCGACGAAAGATTGCCCGCGGTCGCCAACATCGCGTCGCGAATCTCTTCCGCCGCCAGCCGCCGCGGCAGGTGTCGCCACAGGTATCGGTTCGCCGGATCGACGGCCGATTGCGCGACCACCGATTCGGCGCTGAGGCGATAGGTGCGGCTCAGCGCGATCGTGCGGATCAAACGCTTGATCGACCAGCCGTCGCGAATGAATCGCGTAGCGAGATGATCGAGCAACTCCGGATGCGACGGCGAGTCACCCATCACGCCGAAGTTGTCGACCGACTGCACGATCCCGCGGCCCAGCAGATGTTGCCACACGCGATTGACCATGACGCGCGGCGTGAGCGGATTCTGGGGATGGGTGAGCCACTGCGCCAGTTCGAGTCGTCCGCTTTGCGCGGCATTGACTTGCGGTTGCTCCAGGAACGCGACCGCCGACAGGAACCCGCGCGGCACGCTGGGGCCGAGTTTCTCGGCCTCGCCGCGGACGCGGAGCTGCGTGTCGCCGACGGTCGCCGCCTCGCGCACGCCGAGCGCCGCGCGTCCCGTCGCCGCCGGATCGGTGAGCCGCACGAGTTCCTCTTGAATCGTGTCGATCTTCTTGCGGGCCGCCTTTAGGTTCTTCTCGCCTGCGGGTCCTTTTGCTTTCTTATTCGCCGGATCGTCGCGTAAGGCGACGAGTTCGGAGCGCGCTTGCGCCAACTCCGCGTTGGCCTTCTCAACCTGCGCGACGTGGTCGGCCGACGGCTTCGCATCGCCGCCGATTCGGAGGAGCAGACTCGTGTCGTAGTAATCGAGCCCACCGCCTCCCATCAGGTTGCGTACGCCCGCGCACAGATCGGTGCTATGAAAGATACCGGCCAATGCGTAGTAATCGACGGCTGGGATCGGATCGTACTTGTGGTCGTGGCAACGCGCGCAACTGGCGGTCAGCGCCAAGATGGAACGGGTTACCGTGTCGATCTGCTCGTCGATGTTGTCCATCGTGAAGCGGACCTTGAAACGTTGGTTCACATCCTTGCCGCCGAGCGCAAGGAAGCCGGTGGCGATCAGCAGTTCATCGCGCCGCTCCTGCGAGTCCGCGGGCAACAAATCGCCGGCGATCTGCTCGCGAATGAATTGATCGTACGGCATGTCTTGCTGAAAGGCGTCGATGACGTAATTGCGATAGCGCCAAGCGTGCGGGTAGGGGATGTTTCGCGACGGGCCGGTCGACTCGGCGTAGCGCGCGACGTCGAGCCAATGACGTCCCCACCGTTCGCCGAACTGCGGCGAGGCGAGTAAGCGATCCAGCAGTTTTTCGTAAGCCTGCGCGGAGCCATCGCTCGCAAACTCTGCGATCTTCTCGGGCGTCGGCGGCAGTCCGGTCAGATCGAACGTCACGCGGCGGATCAACGCTTCGGCCGCAGCATCGCCGACTGGTTGTAACGATTTCTTTTCCAACTCGGCGAGGACGAAGCGATCGAGATCGTCGCGCGGCCAGGTCGTGTTCTTCACCGCAGGGAGCGACGGCTCGCGCAGCGGCTGCCACGACCAGTGCGACTTCCGCAACTCGGCGAACTCTGCGGACGAGGCGCCGAGATCGGCTGGGAACTCGACCTCGGGCCAGGCCGCGCCATTGCGAATCCAGAGCGTGAGGTCGGCGACCTGTTCTTCGGTCAGTTGCTTCTTCGGCGGCATCTGCAACTTTTTGTCGCCGTAGCCGACCGCGCGAATCAGCAGGCTCTCTTCCGGCTTGCCCGGCACGACCGCCGGTCCGCCGCGACCGCCGGTCACAAGGCCGTTGCGATCGTCGACTCGCAGGCCCCCCTTGGAGTTCGTGTCGGCCGAGTGGCAGGTGTAGCAGTTATCGACGAGGAGCGGCCGGATCTTCTTTTCGAAGAACTCCAAATCGGCGCCCCGTTGCGACGAGTCGGGCTCGCGCTCCGCGGCGTTAGCCTGCTTCTGGATATTGAGCGATGCGAAAGTGCCGCCGAGAGCGATGGCCGTGACGAGGCTCAAGAACTGCGATCCACTCATTAAGGTTGGAAGCATCTTGCTCATCCCTGCGCTCGACGGCGGATATTAAGTTCGACTTACTCTAATGGGTAGTCTTGCGACGCCCCTGACGTCCGCAGATGTCATGCCAAAAGTGTATGCCTGCTGAATGGCCATTGAAAGTCGAATCGCGTTGGGTACCGATTGCTGTATCACCGTTGCCCGCAACGGATTTGCCGCCATCGGCAATGGGTTTCGTTCAGATCTTACGGAACTTAACGGGTCGAAAACGTCGAATTTCTGCGAAACGTTTGTTCGACAATAAGCCGGTATCAAGACTGACGGTACGCGGTACAACGCCGATTTGTCGCCGTTGCGATTGGGCCAAACCAGAATGCCGCACCCCTTGTCTCGTCGCCTCCCCTAATCGTTAAGCGGCACGAAATCTCATGAGCTAACGATCCGTTTGAACTCGTTGACGTTCGATTTGGTCAATGTCCTCTTTCTTGATCTTGCCTGCGTTGAATTCATCGAACTCGCGAGAGCGCGGAAGATGGACGACGAGGGACGTGCATTCATCGAACCGAAGCGAACCGCTTGGGAATCGGCACGCCAGCACATGGCCGCCGATGCGACGGTCGTCGCTCAAGAAGTGCCAGTGATAACCCGCGACGTTGAGTGAGCCGATCCAAGTTGGACAACGAAGCCCAACGAGCGAACCGCGTACATTCCGATGCAGCCAAGTGACTTGGTGTTTCACCACGTCGACGAGCGGCAGAAACGGCGGTGCTTGAGCGGGGACGCTGCGCAGCGTAAGTTCGCTGAAGTCGCCGTCGATTCGAATCGCGTAGGGGGCGTTTGGGCGCGGCAATCTGCGGTCGAGTTGCTCGTCCAGGTCATTAAGGGACGCCGCAGCGAAGTTCTCAATTCTCCCGTCCTCATTAAAGAACGTGACGGCGGCAAACGGAGTCGTGCCGTCAAGGTCCGCGTCACGAACGGTTCCGTCGGCCGAGGCCTGATAGATCTTGCCGTCGAGCACGATCATTTCTCCGTCAAGACGGCTGAAGGTTCCGACGCCAAAGTCGCCGTCCGCGAGCACCTCGCGAAGGATCGCTCCTCCCGTGTAATCGCCGGCGGCCAATGCCGTCACTAAGGAGAACTGTACGAGTGCATCGTCGACCTCAACCTCGGCCGGTCGAGCGTGTTCAGTCATCGGCGCAGGTTTCTGCGACGGCGAGCAACCGACGCTGAGGGCGGCAATCACTCCAATCCCTAGCACGCGTGAGACGATTGTCATGGGCGATCATTCCGTGCCTGAATCTTGTGACGGCGAATGAAAGACGGGTGTGGAATACCAAACGACGAGCGGCTTCCGACCGATATCTCTGACGTTGCGAGCCGAACGCCACGCGGTCGATTCAGATCCGTTCAAGTTTTGTCAGTAGTATAGGATGTCGAGCCAATAACTGGCATTCCGTGCACGTGGGAAGTACCGATTGGAGTTCTAAACAATCCGTTCGAGATGGCACGAATGTCTCCGGTGTCGCGGATTATCATAATCGCCGTCGCAGGATGAAGATCGCTGCGACGACGAGTGGCCAGGTGAACCAAGGCCAGTACTGGGCCCAGCGGGGCAACGGTGGAGTCACGTCGGCCTCAAAGCGGACGCGAAGATCGGCTCGCTGCGAACGTCGGACGATGATTTCGAACTGCGTCGGTCCCGATTCGACGAGGTCGAACTCGGCGGCGCGCAACAACTTATTCACGGCGCGGTCTGCAGTTGCCATTCTCCGCAACGCTCGGCCTGGGGCGTCGGTCGGGTGCACGATGACTTCGATCTCGGCGTCGGTCGCCGTCGTGCCGGACGGCAAGTCTTGAATCAGCACGCTCACGTCGATCGGCCCGGCCCGCAACGGCGTGGGAGAGGTGAAGACGGTGATCTGCGTCGCGCCGTGCGTCTCACTTGCGCGGACGGTTCCGCCGTCGCCGTAGGCCGCGGCGGCGGGGAACAGGATCGACGGCAGAGTCCCGATTACGGCGAGCCAAGTTCTCATCCGGCCCCTCCCGGCAGCGTCCCGCGCATCTCCATCGGTTGAAACACGATCCAAACGCCGAGGGCGAACAGCGCGACCAGCAACGTTCCCCAGGGCGCGAACGCGCGAAAGACTCTATCCGAGCGCGGCGTCGCCTGTTGCGCGATCTGCCACGCCGCAAACAGCGACGCCAACAGGCCGACGTCGAGCACCAGCAGTTCGCCGATTAGCAACCCGTCGCCGACCGGCAAGCAGCAGGCGCACGACCATTGCGGCGCGCCGAGGAACGGCCGGCCGAGATCGCCGACAAATCGCTGCGTGACGGGCAAAATCGTTTGCCAACTCGTCCAGAAGTGAAAGCAATAGTGGGCCAGCCACATGGCAAATCCCAACGGCACCAGGGCATACGCATTGCGGACGATCCATTCGGACGCGGCTGATTTCACGTCGTCATCGCGGTGGCGACTTAGCTTGGCCGCAACGAGCAGACAGACGGCCGGAACGACGAGCAGTGCCGCGACATAGAACAAACTCGTCGCGAGCAAGTGCGACGATTGGCCGAGTAATGCGCTGCAGCGATCGCGCCACGTGACGACCGGCCCGACCATGCCCGCTGCGTTGGCGAAGGCGGCGAAGACGAGCAGCACGACGAGCGCCGCCAAATCGGTTCGCTGCGAAAAACGACCGATGCCCGAGCGAAACCGATCCGACCACAACTC
>CAMCTH010000227.1 GCA_945877965.1 Planctomicrobium piriforme
ATCGCCATGCTGACGTTATGGCCGATGACCTCACTTCGCGCAAGCCCAATCAAACACCGACTTGTGAACGATTACCTGCGCTTGGCTTCCGCGCTGCCAGCCATTCAACGGCCAGAGGAATCAGGTGATGTAGCCCCTCTGTCAGTTCCGGATGAGGGCTAAAACAAAACACACGACCAGTCCCCAACTCACAACGAACGACAGCTGAGGTCCCCGCCATCACGCCGCGTGGAGCACCGTTCTCTGCCATCTCCGTCACGTAGATCGCCAGACTTTCATAATCCGGGACTTCAGGGTCGTCCCACTCCGGCCGGGCCAGCAGCGGCCCTTGGGCATAATGGATCAACATTTTAGGGCCATCTTGTTGGAGAAACTCGGAACCCTTCGGAGATAGCCGAAGCGTCACCGTGCCGTTACCGCGATCCCAATGCCTCTTATCCACGACTTTTGCGTCGATCAAATTCAGCGACCATGCGTAATCATTCGTGGCGAGATAAGCGCCGCCACAAACGCCAAGATAACCACCGCCCGCACGGACATATTTCTGCACCTCCAGACGCCCCTGTTCGCCGAGCGCTTCACCCTGCTTGCTACCGCTTCCGCCAGGGTGAACCAACACGTCGACGTCCGCTAACTTTCCAGCTCGAATCTCGTCACCGGTGAGACGGGAGATTCTAAACTTCCCGCCCGTGTTCGATGACAGAGCTGCGATCAACTGTTCGCAACTCGGTCCGACCCCCGGCCCCTGAAAGACCGCAACCCGAATGGGGTCGTCATCTCCGAAGGCCGGAGTTGCAGTGATCAACAGGACAATGACGACTCGATAATTCATTAGCAACTCACCTTCGTCACCTAACAACCGCAAGCTCAGCGAACGGTTAGGCGTTATCGGTTCTGTGTATCCGTGATCGGCAGTGGTTCAGCGTTTCTGCCCGTTCATCATTTTCATATGGAGCGTCGCTTCCGCGAAAGCCTTGCCCATCAGCGCAAAGGTCTTCGCGCAGCCGAGGTAGTGGTAGCCCGCGTTCGACGCGCCGCGTGTCCATTTGGCGGCCTCCTCCGGAGAAATTACCTCGGCCTCATACTTCTTGAGATATTCCTTCTGCTGCGCGTCGGTCATGGTGCCGTCCTTGTTCGGGCCGTTCTTGCCTTTGTTTTTGAGTGTGGCGGCCATGGCTTTGATTTTCCCACGCTTTTCATCAATGGCCGCGAGCTCCTCGGCCCAGAACGGCGCGGTGGGCACGGCGGTGACGTTGCCCTTGAACTCCGGCAGCAGCGACGGCGCGGTCATGGCCTTGCGGAAGGCGACCGTGTTGCCTTCCGCCTTCAAGCCGCCGACGCCGAGCACGCCGATGACGAACGGCATTTTTGGCGCGCCGAAATCCTTCCGCACGTCGCGGATGAAATCGGCCAGCCACTCGCCGTACTTGGTGTAGTCTCTCGTCTTGCCGTCCGCCCCCGTGGGGTAGGTGTTGCCGTCCACGAGGTCGTTGAAACCCTGAAGCCACACAAACCCGGCAATCTCGTAGCCTGCCGCCGGGTCATAGGCCGGGCAGACCCGCTTCGGGTCGGCGAGCACTTTTTTCACGTGCTCCACCATGTAGCGGTAGAATCGCCCCGTTTCCTTTGCCTTCGCGGCTTTCTCCGCGGCGATGTCCTTGCCCTGTTTCTGCATCTGCGCGAGCTGCGCCTCGCTGAACTCGTAGGGCCCCGCGCTCGGCGGGCGAAACTCGGTGTTCAGACTTCTGCCGCCCCACGCGGTCTTGATGATGAGCACCGGCTCCTTCAGTGCGGCGTCCATGGCGAGGCCGAAGGTGAACTCCGGGCCGATCTTTCCGCCATCCTGCGTTGGATTAGCGCCTCTGGCACCGAAGCCTGCGGTGAGCTTGCCGATTCCCTCGCCATTGGCGCTGCCGTCGAACTTTCCGGTGAGGTAGGAAATCCAGACGTGGTCGCAGACGGCCGGATTTCCGTCCGCGCCGCGCATCTGCTTGAGCAGCGTCGCCGTCGCCGGGTCATCGCCGATGTAGTCAAAGGTCTCGATCCTCGCGTGCCCCTCCATGTTCGACTGCCCGGCGAGGATGAACACCTTCAGCGGCTTGGCAGTCTCGGCGGCATGCAGTGCGGCCTGCGGACCCAGCAGCAGGGCGACGAGGACGATGAAGCTGTTTCTGATTGTCATGTTCATTGCGGCATTCTCTTTCGCACGTGGATAAGCAGGCGTGCAGTTCCTGGCATCCGGCCGGTCGTTAGCCGCCCATTGTAGTTGACGCCGAACCTCATGTCACAAATGGTTCCTTAAATGGAACGTTCTCGGAAATGATGGCTTTTCCGAAACTCAGATCACGACTGGCGCGCAGCGGTCGCTTTCGATCAAATCAAACGTTTGGAATCGACGCTCGGATCAGGCGAGGATTTCTTTCGCGACTTTGCAAGCAGAATCGAAGCCGACGCCGTTGTAACTCATCTTTCCGACATCGAGGCCGCAGGCCCAGAGAATCGTGGCATGCAGGTCACGAACGTGGATCGGTTTTTCAACGGCGGTGAAGCCTTGCTCGTCCGTCGCGCCGTACGCCGCACCGCCGCGGACGCCGCCGCCCGCCATCCACCACGTGAACGCGCTGCCGTTGTGGTTCATGTGGCCGTTGCCGCCGCGTCCCATCTCTCCGCCCCACACGATGAGCGTCTGGTCGAGCAGCCCGCGCTGTTTCAAGTCGGCGATCAGTCCGGCGAGCGGCTGATCGCAGGCGAGCGCTAGATTGGGGATCACGCCTCGCACGGCCGTCGGCGTGTGCGTATCCCAATCGCCGGAGCCTCCTTCAAGGCTCGGCACGCTCATGCTGGGCACGACGACGAACCGCACACCCCGTTCAACCAACCGCCGCGCGAGCAACAATTTGGTGCCGGTGCTGCGGGTCGGTTGCGGATCGAGGCCGTAAAGCTTACGCATAATCGGATCGGCGAGCTCTTTCGAAAGATCGAACGCCTCGGGAGCCGCGGTTTGCATCCGTTCAGCGACGGCGAACGATTCGGTTCGCGCGTCGAGTTCGGCGACTCGTCGATGCCGAGCGGCGAACGCGCCGTTCACCGCGCGAAGCTCCGCAAGCCAGCGCGCCTGCGCCGCCGGATCGAGCGGGTTGTCGAGATTCGCGATCGGACTGGCCAGATCAGTAACCGACAGCGCTTGTAGCGAAGGGGGTAGGCCGCCGGCACCGACGGAGCGTGCACCGCCGTGAACCGATCCGTTATCATGCGCGAACCGATCGCCGGCGACGCGACCGGTGAGGAGCACATGACCGGGAAGGCTCGGGTTTCCACTTCCCAACCCGTGCAACACCCAAGCACCGAGGCTCGCCCCGAGCTTGCTCGCCGAGGTGAAGATGTGGATACCACCCTCGTTATGCGTTGCCAGGGCTCCGTAGCCCGAGCGAATGAGGCACAGATCGTCGGCCGTGGCCTGCAAATGCGGAAACAGATCGGAGATTTCGAGGCCGGACGCACCGCACTTCTGAAAGCCAAACGGATGCAGCGACGGATCGGCCATGTGTCGTGGGCGGTCGAACGTATGGGCCTGCGATGGCCCGCCTTTACAGTAGTAAAAGATGACCGACTTCACCCGGCCCGGATGATGCGTCGGTTGCTGCGTCGCCGCGATCGTACGTTCGTCGGCCCACAGACTTCCGGAGGCCGTGATTCCCGGCGCGGCGGCGACATGCGTAAGAAAGCGACGGCGAGAAAACATCATCACGAAGCTCCGATCGGAAGTTCCGACTCATTCGATATACAGCAGTTCGTTCCCGCACAACAATAACCCGACGAACTCGCGAATCTCGTCGCGAGTATTCTTTTCGCCCGTTTGCGACCGGCGATGCTCGACGAACTTGCGAGCCAACTCGCGCTCGGCGACGGTCGGTCGGCGGTGAACCAAGTTCAGGTAGACGGTTTCTAGCTTTTCACCGAGTTCCGCTTGGGAATTGATGCCCAGGCGATTGACGAGTTCACCCGCCAAGTTGTTCGCTGCGCTCGGGCTGTTCATCAAGAACAAGGCTTGTGTGGCCGAAATCGAAGCCGTGCGCCGGTCGAGGAGATCGTAAACGCTCGGCGCATCGAAGTACTTCGCATACTCGGCGATGCCGGGAACGGCAGCGTCGCGCTCAACGGGATCTTCGTAACGTCGGCCCGTGCGCAGGGATGCGACGGCGTTCACGATCGGTTCGTATTCGAGACGCCGAACCGATTGCCTGGCAAAATAGCGATTGTCCACATCGCGAGCAAACTCGCCGTCCTCGACGATTGCCGAACGGCGATAAGACCGGCTCAGCACGATCTCGCGGACGATGTTCTTCAACGACCAGCCGCCTGCGACGAACCTCACGGCCAAACCGTCGATCAACTCCGGTATCTCCGGCTGCTCGCCGAGGCGGCCTAGTTCCTTCGGCGTGCGGCACAACGCCTCGCCGAACAAATGTTGCCACGCACGATTCACGACCGTACGGGCCGCGAGTGCGGCTTGCAAGGAATCGGGAGCGGTCAGCCACTGGGCAAGTTGTAATCTCCCGCTCCCCTGACGCGGCGTCGGTAGGGCACCGAAGAACTGCGGTACGCCGCGGGGCACAATCTTATCCGGATACAACACATCGCCGCGAAGCAACAGTCGGGCATCGCCGATGTAGAACGGATGCAGCCACACACGATCGGCGTTGTTGGAATTGAACTGGAGTCCGGCGGCTTTGGCAGCGACATCGAGCGGCCCCAGATCCTCGGCTCGCCGTAGGCCCCCTTCGCAACGGACGTACATCACGTCGGTCGTGGGAACGACCCAACATTGGGACGCATTCACGGCGAGTTCGTTGGCGATCTCGAGGATGCGGTCGTCCACTTTTGCCAACTCGACGACCTCGGGATCAGACTTTGCATAACCACCGAAGCGCGAGCGCTCGATCCACCGTCCTCGTTCTTCCTCCCAGTAGCCAAGCTGTTCTTCGAGTTCGCGAACCACTTCGGGCAACTTTACCGCTGTGGCCCGTTTGATGAGGCCGACCTCGGTCTTGTGACCGCCGATTAAATGGTTGTACTTGCCGAGGATCGCGCCTCCTCCGGCGAGATAATCGGGTGATCGATGGTCTTTCAGGCTCGTATGACGCTCGGCGAGGGCCGTGCGGAAATCTGCGGCGAGTTGTGTCTCGCCGCGCGATTCAGCGTCGCGCATCTCTCCTTCGAGCACGGCAATTTCGAGTTCGCGCAACCGGCGATCGACGGGAGCGAGAATCGGCAGCCGAGTGGCTTGCCACTGCTTCACACGCCCGCCGCCGCCGACATTCAGCATGAGACTTGCGTGTCGGATGAACCCGTTATGCCGGGCCTGCTCGCTAACTAGATTGCGATAGCGCTCGACCGCAGCGACTGCTTCGTCGCGAGTCTTGGTACTCGTCGGCACCGGGGCGAACCAACTGCTTTGGAAGAATCCGAGCAGTGCGTAATAGTCGCGTTGCGCAATCGGATCGAACTTGTGATCGTGGCAGCGAGCGCATTCGAGGCTGATGCCGAGCACGGAACGGCCGAGAAATTCAACCCCTTCGTCCAGCTTGTCCATCAGAACGAATGTTTGGGTCGTGATTTCTTCGAACGTCCGCGGCCCGTTGAGCGGCACGGCGGCGGCCAGGGCCTGATCGATCGAGTAATCTTGCCCCTCGTAACTCGGCATCAGATCGCCTGCGACATGCGTGCGGACGAACCAGTCCCAGGGGCGATCTTCATTCAAACAACGGGCAACCCAATTGTCGTATCGGCGCGTATCGAAGGCCGGGCCGCGATTGCTTTGCGCGTTGGCCCCGTTGCGGGTGTAGTCGAGCCAATGCCGACCCCAACGTCGACCGAAGTGCGACGAATCAAGCAGGCGGTCAACGACGCGCTCGAAGGCCTGAGGCGAATCATCGGCCACGAACACCGCGATTTCATCGGGCGTCGGCGGATAGCCAATGAGGTCATACGATACGCGTCTCAGCAGGCGATACCGGTCGGCCTCCGCGGCGGGCGTGAGCCCTAGCCGTTCGTGATGCGGACGAAGCGCAGCATCAATGCTCCAGGCAGCCGGTAATTCTTTCGGCAAGGGACGAAATGCCCAGTGCTTGCGATCGGCTTCACTGATGGTGAACTGTTTTTCTCGGGCCAAGACTCGTTCGTTCGACGGCCACGGCAAGCCCTTGGCGATCCATGTCTCGAAAGCCGCGGCTTGAACGTCGCTCAACTTGTCGCCGCCGCGCGGCATCTTCAGCTCGCCGTCGTGTCGGATTGCGCGTAGCATCAGACTCGACTCGGGTTTGCCTGCTACGGCAGCCGGTCCGCGAACGCCTCCCGCGAGAATCGCTTGCCTCGACGTGAGTTGCAGGCCGTGTTCCGCCTCATCACCGGCATGGCACTTGAAGCATCGCGCCGACAGCACCGGTCGAATCTCGCGTTCGAAAAACGCCACGTCGTCGGCCGGAAACGGGGTCGAATCGTCCTTGGCACCTTCCGCAATCCACCGCCGCAGCAACTCGATCTCGGCCGGAGCGAGCGGCTCGCCGTTCTCGGGCATTCTCGATTCTTTTGCACCTGTGAGAACTTGAAGGAGCGGACTCTCTTCGGGTTTACCGGGCACGATCGCCGCGCCCAGCTCATCGCCGCCGCGACGGATCGTGTCGATCCGAGTTAGATCGAGCCCACCGCGCTGTTGCTCGGGATGGTGACACTTGTTGCACCGCTTTTCGAGCAACGGTAATACTTCGCGCTCGAAGCTGACGGGCTGAGCCGCATCGGTCGTGCCCACGATGCAGGAAAAACAGAGTAGCGCGAGCAGATACTTCACGGCAACATCTCCGGCTGAACGCACGTCAGGGAGACGTCGTCGAGGTAGTGCGGCAGACGGTTTTCGGCTTTGCCGTCCATCGTAGCCGCCCACAGCGACACGACGAGAATTTGCGAACCATCAGGAACGTCGACGGTAATACTTACGGTTTGCCATTCGTCGGTATCGGGTAGTACCGGAAAACCTCGCGCTGCTCGGGCCAACGCTCGATCGTCGAGGTCCGACCACGACTCGATCATCCATCGCGGATCGATCTCGTCGATTTTCTGCGCGAACGAAGCGGCACGCAACAAATAGCGAGATTTACGCTCCGACCTCGTGGGTCGAAACGAAGCCGTAAGCCTAACTTGACGAACCCCCGGGGGTAACGGGTTTTTAGCGAGATCCACGATATAGTGCGCGCGGCTGAATAGCTCGCTCGTCGCAGGTTCGAAGCGCAACATGTGCGTGCCCGACTTGGGGAACACCGAACCTTCCGCCGTGACTACGTGCGCGGCGTCG
>CAMCTH010000228.1 GCA_945877965.1 Planctomicrobium piriforme
CGATGCAGAAGAACGCTTTCGCAGCGAGATCGTCCGCGGTGACGACGCTCCGCAGCCGATCACCGTCGACGTCGCCGGCGGCCGGACGCTCAGCCTCGTCGTCGACTTCGCCGAACGGGCCGATGAGCTCGATCACGCCGATTGGCTCAACGCGCGACTGCTGCCGTGAGTGCGACGGCGGAACCCCAGGTCGCTCCGCTCCGGCCGACGCGACTGCATTACCTCACCGCATTCACCGGGATCGGCCTCGGACTTTGGATGGTCGGCGAGGCTGCGTCGTTGCATTTCATCGAGGGCGATTCAATCGCCTTGATCGGCCTCATCGTGTACGGGCCCGTGGCCGTGTTTTTAGCGTGGTATCAGTATCGCGGCACATTTCGACAAGTGCCGCGTGCGGCCCTCTTTGCGGGACGAACACTGTACGGGCTGGCCGGATTTCTGGCGTTCGGATTGATCGCCAACGTCGGCGAAGCCGTCATGAAAGGCGAGAATCTCTTCGAGCCGAGTTCCGGAATTGAGGTGCTTGCCGTCATGGCCGCAATCGCCGCCGTCTTGGCGCTCGGCGGTCGCTCGAATCAACTCTGGTCACGACGACTTCAAACAGCGTACGGACCGGACGAACTGCGTCGGCCCCATCATCCTGTTACGATGCAACAGTTACTCGGCGGACTCGGTTTCGCGTCACTCGTCTTGTCTGTGGTCGCTTACCATACCTATGAACGCGGACCTCTATTCGGCGAACATTTGTCGCCGGCGGCGGTACCTTTCCTCGTTCCCGCTGCGGCGACGGACGTCTGCTACGCTCGACTCGCCCCCTACTCTTTGAAGTACGAGTTCACCATCGACGAAGCCCGCTTCCGGGACTTTGCGAATCATCATTTTGAACCCGCCACTTCGGACGAGCGGCGACTGGCGGAAATCAAAGACGTCCTGCCCGGCGGCGAGTGCCAGATCGATCGCTACGTCTCCCTCATGGGAGCAGAGGGAGTGGGAGAGCATCGGGTCGACGTCCACGACGGCCTCTGCTTTGAGAGTCACCGCTCGAACTCGCGCCGACAAGCAGTCTATGACCGTAAGCACGGCCGAGCCTATTTCTCGATATACCGCCGTTGAATCGCATTCTCAGCAACAGGGCTCGGCGGGAGTCTCGCCCTCCCGGCAAACGTACGGCTTACGTTGCGGCAGGCGTTACTAGCTCCGCGCGGATGCTGTGGTCGGTTCCCAGATAATCGTGGAACCGTTCGGCCTGTTCGAGGTACGCGGGGCAGCGGAGTAGGCGTTCGTGGACGGCCGGCAAACGATAGAACGGCACGGCCGGATACAAGTGATGCGCGATGTGGTAGTTGATGTTCAGCGGCGCGATCGTCACCCGTTCGAGCCACGTCCCTTGCACGTGCCGCGTCTCATAGCCGGCCGAGGTCGCTTCGCCATACGGATGTTCCGAGATCCAGCGGAGCCGAATGAAGAGTTGATAGAACGTCAGGCCCGGCACGAACCAGCAGAGCAAAAACAATTTCCAGCCGCCGAAGAGGGTCACTAGCGCGATCACCGTTCCCCAGAACGCCCAACTGAGCAGCAAGTCGCGGCGGACGCGGGCCGCTTGATCATCTTTCCGATGCAGTCGCCATTGGCCCATCGCCGTCCAGGGATGCTGCATTCGCAAGCTTCGCAGCGTGTTGAACCCGGTGACGTCGGCCAGCAGTTGCCGGGCCGCCTCGCCGCGCGACTTCGGCCAGTGCCAGACCGGATCGTTTTGAAACATTCGGTAATACGGATCGTCGGGCGTGTTGGTCGACAGGTGATGTTCGAGATGCTGCTCGCGATAGCCGAGCGTCGACAGGCCGGTCGGAAAGGCGCAGAAGAAGTCGCTCACCAAGTCGTTGACCGTCCGGTTCGCGAAGAGCCGGAAGTGCGTCGCGTCGTGCATGATGATGCCGAGCGCGTGCTGCCGTGAGGCGATGATGACGATCGCCGGGAGGTAAGCCCACCAGGCGTCGTAGTGCGCGGCGAAGGCAATCGTTACGCCGATCACCAGCCATTGCCGAGCGATCGCCCAGGAGACATGCCAGCCGCTCAATTTCGACAACGTTCGAACGTCGGCCGTCAGCGTCGGGTCATCCAACATCGCCGCAATCGCACTGGTCGCCATCGGCGCTTTCCCCAGGGACTCAAAAAACTCAACCGGGATCGATACGCATCCCGTCGAGATTTCGGCAGCACGACTTGCCTGCCCGAGGGAGACTCTAATTGTAACCCGATCGCCGCGCCGACCCTAGGGGCGCAGAACGGCACCGTCGCCGAGTCAAAACGACGCAGTACCGCAGAAGGAGAATGACGCAAATCCGAGCGATTACGCCCCGTATTTGCCAAAACGACCGGCGTTCGACAGTGCTAGCAGCATCAAGTATTTCGCCTCGAATTGGCTTAGTCCGCCGATGCGCGAGGCTCGTTCGCTGAACTCGGTGCTGCCGTCGAAGCGGCAACAATCGCTCACCAGCAGCGTCGGCACCGGGTGCCAACTGTGGCTCTTCAAGAAGCTCGGCGTGCTGTGGTCGCCCGTGACGATGAGGACCGTCGGGTTGAGTTTCGTCACGCGCGGCATCACGGCGTCGAGTTCTTCGATCCGCTTCACCTTCGCGGCAAAGTTGCCGTCTTCGCCGGTGCTGTCGGTGTACTTGAAGTGCAAGAAGAAGAAATCGTACTTGCTCCAATTCTCTTCCATCACGGTGATCTGTTCGTCGAGCGTTTGCGCCTTGCCGACGATGTCCATGCCGACCAACCGTGCGAGACCTTTGTACATCGGATAGACCGCGATCGCGGCCGCCTTCAGACCGTACACTTCGTCGTACGACGGCAGGGCAGGGCGAGGTGAGAAGCCGCGGAGCGTCAGGCCGTTGGCCTTCGGTTGACCGGCCAACAACTTGGTCGCCTGCGTGACGAACTCGGCCGCGACCTCGGCCGTCTTTTCGCTGCCGTGCTTCGACGCCTTCGGCTTCAACGGCGGGACGCCGGTCGTTTGCGGATCAGTGTCGTGCACGTCGCCGCCCAGTCCTTCGCCGCGGAGCACGACGACGAAGCGGTGCTCTTTCACCGGTTCGACGAAGACCTCGACGCCTGGGATTTTCACCTCGCGCAACTTCACGGCCAGCGGGGCGCTCTCTTCGCTGCTGATGCGGCCTGCGCGACGGTCGGTGATTTTGCCGTCGGGTCCGAGCGTGCAAAAATTGCCGCGGATCGCCACGTCCTTCGGCCCCAGCTCGAAGCCGATGCCGGTCGCTTCCAACGCCCCGCGACCGATGACGTATTCCAACGGGTCGTAGCCGAACAGTCCCAAGTGCCCGGGACCGCTGCCGGGCGCGATGCCGGGCTTCACCGGAATGCTGCCGCCTTGCACGCCGCGGGCTGCCAGCGCGTTCAGGTTCGGCGTCTGGGCGGTCTCCAATTCCGTCAAACCGCCCGGCATCATCGGCAGGCCGCCGAGTCCGTCGGCCACGATCATCACGATCTTCGAGTCGTTCTTGGTTTGCAAATTGCGGGTCAGATCGTGCATGTCCATGGCGAAAGTCTCTGCCGTGTCGTGGTGAGCGGGGCCGTTGTGAAGCGGAAGGGCGAATCCTATTGTGGTACCACATCGGAGCGCGGCGACAAGGGGCCGACCGACGACCGCCGCGCGCTTTCTTCGCTCTTTCCACTAACTCGTTCTGCTATGCCGCGAAAACTCGTTCCTCGTCGTTATGTTTCGGCGACGCTTCCCCCGGCGACGGCTTCGGGCGAAGCGGCGGCGGCATGGGAACGGCTGCTCGCCGATCCTGCGCGACTTGCCCTGCTCGATCGGCCGGGCGAATTGCTGAGCGAATATTTTCGTGAGCGGAAGCGAAGCAGGCTTGGCAAGATCGTGACCGCCGCAAATGCGTGGCCCGACTGGTGCGAGACGCTCGTCGTCGTCGCGTCGCACGAGGATGCGACGGTCGGCCGAGCGTTGTTCGCCGCGGCGGCCCATCCGTTTTACAACCAACTTTCACCGGGCGGGCGCGGCGGGCGGCCGCAACTGCTATTCGTCGAACCGACGCTCGACAACGACGTGTTGCAAGGGACGATCGATCTGCTGCGAGCAAGCACCGAAGCCGACGTGCCGCACCATCGCTGGGGGTTGGTCGTCGTCCTGCCGGAATCAAGCGCCGAGGTCGTGGCAACGGCGAGCATTTTTCTTCACACCATGGGGAACGATTCCTCGCGGCAATTCTTCCTATCGGACGATTCCGTCGCCGAGAGCGCCTTCACAGTCTGGCAAGCACCGACGTTCTTCCATCCCATCGCGTTGCTCGCCTCATCGACGGTCGGGGCCGACGTCGTGCAGCAACTCAAAGGGGCGGTCTGGTTCGCCGAGCAAGCGAAGCAAGCGACTCCGGCGGAAAACGAAGCGATTCAACTCGCAGAGTTTCTATCGCACGGGCCGACGGAAATCGTCGTTTGGCACCATGCACTCAAGCAACTCGCTTGCGGCTTCGCGGCGCGCATGAGAAATGAAATCCGCGTGATCGACGGCTGCGAAAACTCCGCACGACGTCGTCTGCTAATTGCAGACTCATCGATCCGTCGTCTGCATCTCGTCTGCGATGCCGTTCGTCGTGATCGTCTCGGCGTCATCGAGCCAATCTCGCCCGGCGAAACTGAAATCGCCGGCGACGGCACGATCGAACGCTTCGTGCCGATGCCGCAACCGCTCGTCGCCGACTACGATGAAGTACGCGCCGAGGAAGTTGCGTCGGGCATCACCTCGGCCGAGATTCGCTTATCGCGGCTCAACGATCCGGCGATCGGCGAACTCTGCGCGTGGCTGTCGACGGTGTTGGAAATCTATTCCTTCGTCGGCACACGCACTTGAATCTCTTCGCCGACGACGCGCGTCTCGAACACGTCGACTTTCAGCTTCGGATTGTCGCACCAGGTGCCGTTGCAGGTGTCGAATCGCCACGCATGCCACGGGCAGATGACGGCTCCTTCGTACACGTCGCCCGCGCCGAGCGACGCTCCCATGTGCGGGCAGAGATCGTCCATCGCGCGGTACTCGCCGCCGACGTTAAACACCGCCACCAAGCGGCCGTTGACGGTGACCGTGATGCCGCGTCCCTCGGGAATGCCGCCGATTTGTGCGACCGGAGTGAAGTCCATAGCGAGTTGACCGTTGACGGATGACAGTTGACAGAAAGCCGCGTTCCGTGCGGGATTGCGAAGTTACAACGATCTGCGAGAATACCGCTGCTTACGTCAAGGTTCCCCTGTCAACCGTAAACTGTCAACCGTCAACTAGCTCCACCCATGCGCACCAATCCCGTCAAACGTAAACTTCGTGAAGGCAAACCTTCGTTCGGCACCTGGCTCTCGCTCGGCGATCTGTATGCCACCCGCGTGCTCGCCCGCAGCGGCTTCGATTGGCTGACGGTCGATCTCGAACACTCGGCCATCGATTGGGCTCAGGCCGCCACGAACTTCGCCGCTATCGCCGACGCCGGTTGCGTGCCGCTCGCGCGCGTTCCCGAGGGGAATCATTATCTCATCAAGCGCGTCCTCGATGCCGGAGCCTGGGGCATCGTCGCGCCGATGGTCGATACGGTCGAACAAGCCAAGTCGATCATCGCGGCCTGCAAGTATCCGCCGATCGGCAACCGCAGCATCGGCGGCGGCATGCATGCCATGAACTTCGGGACCGAGCCGGCCGAGTATTATCAAAAGTGGAACGACGAAGTCCTCGTCATCCTGCAGACCGAAAGCCCGCTGGGCGTCGCGAACGCGGAAGCGATCTACTCGCTGCCGGGCTGCGATGCGATCTTCGTCGGCCCGAACGATCTTCGTTGGCAGATGAAGAAGTTGAACGAACCGGAACCGACCGACGCCGAGTTCGAAGCGATGCTCGATCGCGTCGTCGCCGCCGGCAAGAAAGTCGGCTGTCCGACCGGCATGCACACGATGGACCCGCAGTCGGCCCTCAAGCGCGCCGCACAGGGAATGCAGTTCATCGCCGTCGGCAGCGACCTCCGCTTCATGACCCTGAAGGCCGCCGAGACGATCAAAGCGATTAATCCTGAAGGCACGCAGAAGGAACTGGCGAAGTACTAAATGCGTAGTGGCTAGTGACCGGTGGTCAGTGGCTAGCGAGATAGATTGAGCATCGTTCAACTAGCCACTGACCACTAGCCACTCCGATGTCCGTCTACCTTTTCGCCACGCTCGACACGAAAGGGATCGAAGCCGATTTCGTGCGGAGTCGGCTGCGTGAGTTCGGCGTCGATGTGACGCTCGTCGACGTCGGTTGCTTGGGCGAACCGCAAGTGCCAGCCGACGTGCCGCGCGAAGAACTCTTTCGTGCCGCGGGGACGACGCTTGCCGAGATGCAATCGACCGGCGAGCGCGGTCTCGCCGTCACGAAAGCGGCCGAGGGGGCAGCGACGCTAGCCGCAGAGCGTTTCGCCGCGGGCAAACTAACGGGCGTCGCCGGTCTTGGCGGTTCGGCGGGGAGCACGATCGCGTCGGCTGCGATGCGGGCGTTGCCGATCGGCGTGCCGAAGTTGCTCGTCAGTACGCTCGCGTCGGGCAACACGCGGCCGTACGTCGGCGACAAGGACATTCTCCTCCTTAATGCCGTGGTCGACATCGCCGGCCTCAACCGCATCAGCCGCACGGTCCTCGACGAAGCGGCCCGCGCCATGGCCGGGCTCGTCAAGTTTCGTCCCGTGCGATCTTCGCGACTCGACAAGCCGCTTGTAGCTGCGACCATGTTCGGCGTGACGACTCCTTGCGTGCAACGGGCTCGACAAGAACTCGAAGCGGCCGGTTACGAGGTTCTCACGTTCCACGCCGTCGGCAGCGGCGGGCAAGCGCTCGAATCGCTCATCGACGAGGGACTCATCGCCGGCGTGCTCGATATCACAACGACCGAACTGGCCGACGAACTCGTCGGCGGCGTCCTCTCGGCCGGGCCGAACCGACTGACCGCCGCCGGACGTCGCGGCGTGCCGCAAGTGATCTCCGTCGGGGCGACCGACATGGTCAACTTTCACGCGCTGGAAACCGTGCCTGAACGATTCCGCGAGCGATTGCTCCATCGTCACAACGCCAACGTCACGCTCATGCGGACGACCGTCGCCGAGAACGCCGCGCTCGGCAGCGAGATCGGTCGCAAAGCAACTGCCGCGATGGGCCCGACGGCAATCCTGCTGCCGTCGCAAGGCGTATCAGCCCTCGACCGCGCGGGCCAAGCCTTCGACGATCCCGCAGCCCGTCAAGCGTTGTTCGCCGCGATCCGCGCCGCCGCCCCGACGATCGAAACGATCGAGCTCGACGCACA
>CAMCTH010000229.1 GCA_945877965.1 Planctomicrobium piriforme
AACACGTTCGGCGGCGCGCAGAAGTACTTGGAGAACCTGATCGGCTATTACGTCGTGATGGAAGGAATCTTCTTCTACAGCGGGTTCGCGATGATGCTCTCGCTGCATCGCCGCAACCTGATGACCGGCGTCGGCGAGCAGTTTCAGTACATCCTGCGCGACGAATCGACGCACCTGAACTTCGGCATCGACCTGATCAACGGCATCCGGACCGAGAACCCGGAATTGTGGACTCCCGATCTCCGCGATCGGATTTATGCCATGATCGACGAAGCGGTCGAACGTGAAATCGCCTACGCCGTCGACTGCCTGCCGCGAGGCGTGCTCGGTCTCAATGCCGAACACTTCCGCGATTACGTCCGGCACATCGCCGACCGTCGGCTAGAACGGATCGGCCTAGCGAACCGCTACGGCGCGCCGAACCCATTCCCCTGGATGAGTGAGACGATCGACCTGAAGAAGGAGAAAAACTTCTTCGAAACCCGAGTGACCGAGTACCAAAACGGCGGGGCGCTGAGCTGGGATTAACGAGCGATCGCAGCTTCGTAGGTCAGGCAGGTTTCCTGCCTGACAAGGCGGGAATGTCAGGCACACAAGGTGCCTGACCTACGAAGTTGATGGAAGGGGCAACCGCTTACTAACGTGCGCGGCTCGGAAAGTCGGCGACTCGTGCGGCGAACTCTTTCGCCGCTCATCGTGGGGGATATAATCACGGCCTCCGCGCGTCGACGCCTCGCGACGCGCGGAAGCTTCGCCCCCCCACTTAGTCCTCGCCCCGGACGCCCACGCCATGCCGCTACTTCGCTTCGGTTCGATGGTTGCCCTCGTCGTGCTCGTTTCGTGCTCCTCCGGTTGCGGCAAGAGCGGCGAAGCGAAAACTCGCGTCGCCTTCGTGTCGAACAACGCCCACGAGTTCTGGACCTATGCCGAACGGGGCTGCGAGAAAGGGGCGAAGGAATTCAACGTCGAGGTGCTGTTCCGTCGCCCGCCGCAAGGGAGCGCCGTCGAACAACAACGGATCGTCGAAGACTTGCTGCTGAAGGGGACGAAGGCGCTCGCCGTCAGCCCGAACGATGCCAAGAACCAAGTCGAGTTCTTCAACAAGGTCGCAGACCAAATCCCGCTGATCACCCAAGACAGCGACTTGCCGGCGGGCAGCAAGCGTCGCTGCTATTTGGGTACCGACAACTACGGAGCCGGTAAAGCGGCCGGGGGGCTGATCAAAGAGGCGATGCCCGACGGCGGCCAGGTGCTTGTGCTCGTCGGCAGTCTCGACGCTCAAAACGCGCAAGAGCGCCGCCAAGGGGTGCTCGATGAACTCGCCGGAACCAAGAACGCGACCGGCCCGAAGCTCGGCGACAAGTACGAGCTGATCGACACTTTCACCGACAACACCGACCAAGCGATCTGCAAGACGAAGGTCGATGCGTTCCTGGTGAAGCACCAAGGCGACCCGAACAAGCTGGCGATCGTCGGCTTGTGGGCTTACAACCCGCCGGCGGCGCTCGAAGCGGTGAAGAACGCCAAGCTCGAAGGCAAAGTCAAACTCGTCGGCTTCGACGAAAACCAACAAACGCTCGACGGCATCGCCGACGGCTTCATTCACGGGACCGTCGTGCAGCAACCGTTCGAGTTCGGCTATCAAGCTGTTCGCCTGCTCGCCGCCCTGGCAAAGGGGGACAATACCGTTCTGCCGGCCGACGGCGTGCTGCCGATCCCGCACATGGTGATCAAGCGTGACAACGTCGCTGCGTTCAAAGAGAAGCTCAAGCAACTGCTCGCACCGCCGGCCGCGTAGCTTTTTCATCGACTAGCCTGCGATCCCCTTCGATACCCGGAACGTTCAGCGAGCCGCCCGTGCTGGAAGCCGTCGCCGTCAGCAAAGGTTTTCCCGGCGTGCAGGCGCTGAGCGACGTCAATCTCACGGTCGCGCCGGGTGAGATCGTCGCCGTCGTCGGCGAGAACGGGGCCGGCAAATCGACGTTGATGAAGATCCTCGCCGGCGTGCAAGTACCCGACGCGGGGACGCTCCGCCTCAATGCCCGCGAGATTCGTTTCGCCTCCGTCGACGCCGCGCAGCAGGCCGGCATCGTGCTGATTCACCAGGAATTGAATCTCGCCGAAGGGCTCGACGTTGCAGCCAATATCTTTCTCGGTCGCGAGCCGCGCGTCGGCGGACCGTTGGGGCTGATTTCGTCGCGGATCTATTCCGATGCCGCGACGATCATGCAGCGGCTCGGGCTCGATGTTTCGCCCCGCGCGGCGGTGGCGGACCTGTCGCTCGGGCAGCGTCAACTCGTCGAAATCGCTCGGGCTCTCAGCCTGCAGTCGCGTTATCTCATCTTCGACGAGCCGACTTCGAGCCTCACGGAACGCGAGACCGAGCGGCTGTTTACCGTCATTCGGCAACTGCGGGCCGACGGCGTCGGCATTCTCTACATCTCGCACCGGTTGAAAGAAGTCTGTGCTCTAAGCGACCGCGTCGTCGTGCTCCGCGACGGGCGCAACGCCGGTGATCTGCTGCGTGAAGACGTGACGCACGAAGCGTTGATCTCTCGAATGGTCGGTCGCGAACTCAAGCAGTTTTTTCATCGCGATCAGGCCGCGACGCTCGCCACGGCGTCGGCCGAGCCGATTGTGCGTGTTCGCGATGTGCGTTGGTCCGCATCGCAAAAAGCAGGCATTTCGTTCGACCTGCGCCCCGGTGAAGTCGTCGGCATGGCGGGGCTCATGGGGGCCGGCCGTACGGAGTTGGCCGAGACGTTGTTCGGAATCCGTCGTCGTCTTGCCGGGACCGTCGAGATTGCGGGGCGCATGATCGACGTCCGCTCGGCGAGCAACGCCGTCGAGGCCGGCGTACTATTGGTCCCTGAAGATCGTCGTCGGCAGGGACTGGTGATCGATTTCGCGATTCGCGAGAACATCGGCCTACCGTCGCTCGGGCATTGGAACCGGTTGCGAATGGTCGATCGTCGTCGCGAGCAAGAGACGTCGCTGATGCTCCGCGACAAACTGCGGATTCGCACGCCGCACGTCGAGCAGATCGTCGGCCTGTTGAGCGGTGGCAACCAGCAGAAAGTCGTCCTCGGCAAGTGGCTGGCTCGCGAACCGAAGCTGTTGCTGCTCGACGAACCGACGCGCGGCGTCGACGTCGGTGCGAAGGCCGAGATTTATGAGATTATGAACGAGTTGGCGAAGCAAGGCGTCGCCGTGCTGATGATTTCGAGCGACTTGGAAGAGATCCTCGGCGTCAGCGATCGGATTCTCGTCATGCACGAACAGCAACTTGCCGGGACATTGACGCGCGAACAAGCGACGGAGCAAGCCATCATGCACCTAGCGACCGGCGGAATGGGGAACTCATGAAGAAGTTGATCGGCCTGCTGTTGTTCGCGATCGGGTTATATCTGGCGGTCTTCGTCAAGGTGCCCGAGGGGAACGACAATCGCACGAAGAACAACGTCAATATGGCGCGGCGGATGAGCCAGTTGGGGATCGTCAGCCTCGGCGCAGGGACGTTGATCATCGCCGGCGGCATCGATCTGTCGATCGGTTCGTTCATGGGACTCTGTGCGACGGTCCTCGCCGTCGGCATGCAGCGACAGGGTTGGTCACCGCCGCAAGCGATCGCCGTCGTGCTCGGCATGGGGGTCGTCGTCGGCCTGATTCACGGTCTCTTGGTAACCAAGCTCAGGCTGCCTGCGTTTATCGTTACACTTTGCGGACTGTTTATCTATCGCGGTTTGGCGCGTTGGTGGGCCGGCGACGCCAACGCCGGGATCGGGCCTGGCATGTTCAAACGAGCGTTCTCCGAAGCGACGCCGCTCGGCCTGCCGGTCGAGTTCGTCTACCTCGTCATCGCAGCCATCGTCTTCTACTTGCTGCTGCAGCGGAGCATTTACGGCCGCTATCTCTACGCCATCGGTAGCAACGAACTCGCCGCGAAGTACTCGGGCATTCGCGTCGATCGCTACAAAATCTTTGCCTATGTGCTCTGCTCGCTGACGGCCGCGTTCTATTCGATGATGCACTTGGCCGAGGTCGCCAGCGTGTCGCCATCGAACGTCGGCTCGATGCTGGAACTGTACGCGATCGCCGGGGCGGTCATCGGCGGTTGCAGCTTGCGAGGCGGTGAAGGGAACGTGCTGGGGATCATCCTCGGGGCGTCGATCCTGACGCTGTTGCAGGCGGTCGTGTCGTTCTGGGACGTGCCGCAATCGCTGGAATATGCGGCCATCGGCGGGGCGTTGCTCGTCGGGGCGATCATGGACGAAGTGCTGCGACGGCGCGGTCCGGCGACGGCGCACGGATAATTTCTGCTTCGCGTTAGGCTGATTCGGCGTGACGGCACTGCCGGCGATTCATGTTGCCCGGTCGATTCGGTCGATGCCAAGAAGTGGAATGCTGCGCATCGTCGTCGCTACGCAGCGTTCGTCCGTTGTCGACCCGCGATCGTTCGAGGATTTCGTTCGCCGATGAATCCCGTCATCGTTCGCCTCTTCACGCAACCGAAACGCGATCCCGCCGAAGGGCCGGCCGCGCCGCCGGCGTCGTTCACGGCGACCGCGGCCCCGCTGCCGGCGCCGCCGTCGTCGGTGCGTAGTTCGGGGCAAGTCGGTAACTGGCTGCTCGGTCGAAAGCGAAGTGAGCGCGACGGCGTAGCGGTCTTCGAGGCGCGCAACGAACGAGCCCCCGACGAGCGCGCGCCGTACATCGTCAAACTCGTGCGACGTTCCGCTCCCGAAGCGGCTCTTGAAGGCTTGCGTCGCGAAGCGGCGGCGGCTCGCGACGTAAACGATTCGCACGTCGTCTGGATTGCCGCGGCGCAACTCCGCGAACCGCCGTATTATGTGGTCATGCCGCGATTGCGAGGACAGACGCTGGCCGCGATGCTGGCCGACGGCAAGCGTCCGACGACGGCGACGGCGCTCTGGTTCGCGCGACAAGCGGCCCAAGGACTCGCCGCGTTGCACGTTCGCGGCTGGCTGCACGGCGATCTGAAGCCCGAGAATTTGCTCGTCTCGCCGCAAGGGCATGTGACGCTGCTCGATCTCGGTTGTGCACGGCGGCTCGATGCGGCCGCGGCCGAAAGGTCGGGCGACGAGGCGACGCCGTATCTCGCCGGCACGATCGACTACTTGGCTCCCGAGGCGTTTTGCTCGCGGCTCCGCATAGATGCCCGGAGCGATCTCTATTCGCTCGGCTTGGTGCTGTACGAAATGCTCATCGGCCGCATACCGGCAGCCGGGTGCGAGACGGCCGAGGTGATTTCGACCCGGCTGACGGCGGCGGCCCTCGATCCGCGCTCGCAGAACGTCGACATCCCACTCGAGGTCTCGCAGTTGGTCGCCTCGCTGACGGCGCGTGAGCCGCTACGTCGCCCACAGTCGGCGGCCGAGTTGGTCGCGAAGCTGGCGGAGTTAGAGATCGCGTTTCTGACGGCGCGATAACCAGACACCGCGGCGCGAAACGTGTTTAAACCGGCGGTTTTTGCTTCCGGTAACTCAGGTCAAGCAGATCAATCGGATGCGCGATCCAGAGTTGATGCCGCTCGATCCGCGCCTCGCGGGCAATTTGCAACAGGCAACCCGCATTGGCCGTCAGTACCGCGCGAGCCCCGGTCCTCAAGATGTTCTCCATCTTGCGACGACTGAGCCGGGCCGACATCTCGGGCTGCGTCAGGTTATAGGTCCCCGCCGCGCCGCAGCAGAGTTCCGTCTCGGGCAAGTCGACCATCTTCAGACCCGGGATCTTGGCGAGCAGCTTGCGCGGCGCCTCGCGGATTTTTTGAGCGTGCCCGAGATGGCAGGCGTCGTGATACGTCGCCGTGAAGTTCATTTCCCCTTCGGGCGGCACGAGGCCGTAGTCGCGGTCGAGTTCATCGAGGAATTCATTGATATCGCGAGTTTTGGCGGCGAGCGCCTCGCGTTGTTTCGAACCGGCGTCGTGCCAGTGATGGCCGTAGTCTTTGAGCATCGCACCGCAGCCGGCGACGTTGACGATCACCCGATCGACGTCGTCGAAGGCGGCGACATTGGCATCGGCGAAAGCTCGAGCAGGCTCGCTCGAACCGGCATGCAAGTGAATCGCCCCGCAGCATTGCTGCGCGCGAGGAATGACGACGTCGCAACCGTTCTGCTGCAGCACCCGGGCCGTCGCCCAATGCGTTTGGCGGAACATCACGTCGGCCACGCAACCGGTGAAAAGCGCGACCCGCGCACGACGCCGTCCGATCGCAGGCAAGAACTCCGGCAGCGCCGGTTCTTTCGAGAACTTAGTGGGGAGCGTGTAAACAAGTTGTCGCAATCGCTGCGGCAGCAGATTGAGCAGCCCCAAACGTTCGGCGAGCGACAACAATCCCAATTTCTGCGCGAGCTTGGCCGGCGCGAGAGCAAGACGAAGCCGATCCGGGTAGGGAAACAAGCCGAAGAGAATGTAGCGATGAAACCAATCTTGGTTCTTCGCCGGCCCTTCGTTCATTTCTTCCATCGCCACGCGGAACGGCTCGATCAGTTTGCCGTACTGCACGCCCGACGGGCAGGCCGTCTCGCACGCGCGGCAGTCGAGGCAGAGCTCCAAATGTCCGCGCACATGATCGTTCAGCGGCAGCCGGCCATCGGTGACCGACCGCATCAAATAGATTCGGCCCCGCGGACCGTCGTTCTCGTTGCCGGTTTCAACATAGGTCGGGCACGACGCCGTGCAGAGCCCGCAATGGACGCAATCCAAAAACAGTCCGTAGTCGATGCCCGCGCCGGGATTCTTGGCAACGGGAGTCGATGTCGGCGGAGCGGCGATGATCGGCAGATCGTGCGACATTAGAAAATGAAACGGCCGGGGTTGAGCAAGTTTTTGGGATCGAACTGGTTCTTGACGGCGCGGAGCACGGCGTCGTCGTCGCGGGTCGGTCCCCAAAACGCTTGCCGCGTGAACTCGTCGGGAGCGGGGCAATTCCACACGACGACTTGGCCGTCGCCGGCCGACGCGAGAGGGCGAAGATCGCGGATCAGCAACTTCGCGGCATCGGCAGAGTTGAGGTCGCCGCAGTCGATGAAGACGATGCCGCGCGCGGCGTGCGAGAGGATCGTCGCTTGCGGGACAAGCGCAGCAACTTGCTTGCAGAACATGGTCACGCGACTCGACCGGACCGTCGCTTTGAGGACGAGCGACGCCGGGTCGCTGCAACCGAACTCGGAGAGGCGATCCCAGGCGGCGGTCGACTCGGCATCGGCAACGAGTCCGCTGCGCGCGGCCCCAAGCGGTTGCCATTCGCGGTCGAGTTGCGCGACTTGCCAGTCGACCTCCGCGGCAGTTCCGGCAAAGCCGACGA
>CAMCTH010000230.1 GCA_945877965.1 Planctomicrobium piriforme
ACGCATCGTCCGGGTCATCGCGACCCTTGTCTTGGCTTCGTCCTGCTGTGCGTCGACTCTGCACGCCGATAAGCCCGAGCAGAAGTCCGGCTCCAAGCCGACGGAGAAAGCGAAAGCCGAAGCCCCCGCAGCCGGCCACGGTCACCATCATGCGAACCACGTTCACTTCGACGCCCAAAGCGTCGCCGACGGCAATTGGTCCGATCCAAAAACCTGGTCGAACGGCAAGCTGCCGACGGCCGGGGCGCGGATCTTGATCAAGCGCGGCACGCGCGTCGTCTTCGATGTGAAGCAGCCCGCCGTGTTTCGACTGTTACAGATTGTCGGCACGCTGAGCTTTGCTCGCGATCGCGACACGGAATTGAATGCCTGCGTCATCAAGGTGCAAGATAGCGACGTCTGCAGCGACAGCGGCTTCGCGTGCGACTTCGAAGGGGTTAACTCCTTTGGCGAGCCGCAACTGCCGCGACTCGGCACGATGCCGACGTTGGAAGTCGGCACCCTCGAACAACCGATTCCGGCCGAGCACACGGCCCGCATTCGTTTGCATCATCTCGAAGGGATGAGCAAGGACGATGCGCCGGCCCTGATCTGCTGCTCGGCTCGCATGGAGTTGCACGGCGCGCCGCTGAACCGCACGTGGGTTAAGCTGGGCGCCGACAATAAACCCGGCGACAAACTGGTGACGCTCAACGAAGCGATCACCGGCTGGCGCGTAGGGGACGAAGTCATCGTCACCGGCGCGAAGATGCAGCCGCATTACGGCACGGGACGCAACAGCGACAAGCTGATCGGCAGCGAATCTCGCAAGATCGTCAAGCTCGACGCGAAGGCGAACACGATCGAACTCGATCGCGCGCTGGAGTTGGATCATTACGGCAGCGGCGAGTTCCGGAGCGAGATCGCGAACTTGTCGCGGAACGTGATCGTCGAGAGCGCCGATCCCGCCGGTGTGCGCGGCCACACAATGTATCACGCCTACAGCCGCGGCGGTATCAGCTATGCCCGCTTCGCGCATCTCGGCAAAGAAGGAGTCCTCGGCCGGTATGCGATCCACTTTCATCTGATCGGCGACACGATGCGCGGCAGCCAAGTCCTCGGCGCGTCGATTGTCGATTCGCACAACCGTTGGATCACCATTCACGGCACGCAGTATCTCGTAGTCCGCGATTGCGTTGGCTTCCAAAGCGTCGGCCATGGCTACTTCATGGAAGACGGCACCGAAATCTATAACCTGCTCGATCGCAATCTCGGCGTGCAGTCTTATGCCGCCAAAAAGTTGCCGAAGCAGGTGTTGCCGTTCGATCAAAATGACGGCGCGGCGTTCTGGTGGTCGAACGGCCGCAACACGATCGTCCGCAACTCGGCCTGCGAGAACGACCAGTACGGCTATCGCTTCGACATTCAAAACTCGAAGTCGTTCAGCACGACGTTGCCGATCACGATGCCCGACGGCAAGACGCAGCCCGTCGACGTCCGAACGATCGGCATCTGGCGGTTCGAAGACAACGAGTCGCACACCGAAGGCTTGGCCGGCATGGTCGTGGCGGCGAACGGCAGCAGCCAGCCCGACACGCCGATCCGCGATCAAAAGATGCTCGACAGCATCAACCGCATCGACTGGACCGGCCCCGACGTTCGGCACCCGCACGTCATTCGCGGCCTAAAAATCTGGGAAGCGCATTACGCGTTCCGCCCGCAAAGTCCGTCGATGCTGATGGAAAACATTCGCATTCATCGCGTGGCGTACGGCATCTATCGCCCGACGTTTGACAATCAGGTCTTCCGCAATCTGCATCTGTCGAACGCAGGCGGCGAGCCGTTCAATCGCGGCATGGACGACGCCAGCGCGCAGGCCGGTAGCATCGTCGTCGACGGTCTGAAGATCGACGACTTCCGCGGCGGCAACCAAGGGCATCCGATCGTTCACATGAGCGACAACAATCTGTCGGGCAAGGCCGCGAGCCATTTTCGCAACGTCGTTTGGTCCAACGCCGACGGCAAGCGGCCGGTGTTCAATCGCGGCGGCTCGGTCCGCGTCGATCCGTTCGTCGCGCAAGGCGTGCCGTATTACATTCACGATTACTACGGCCCCGGTCGGCACGCGAAGATTGTGAGCACGAAAGCGACCGATCTGCTGGCCGACGGCAAGAACTATCGCACCGAGCCGCCGCTCACCGGCAATGAGTCGGTCGTGACGGAGGTCAATAATCTCGAATGGCCGGAACTGCTGCAACCGGTCGACGATCTGCCGCCGGCGACGATCGTGACGCAGATCGTGCGCGACGGCGACGAACTCCGGATCACCGGCATCTCGCACGACAACGGCGACATCACCGGCGTGACGGTCAACGGGCACAAGGCCGAGTGCGCGGCGCAAGTTGCGGGCGTGGTCGATTGGACGATCCGCATCCCGCGACCCGCCGACGGCAAACTCACGGCGCTGGCCGTCGATCGGGCAGGCAACAAGGAACAGACCGCGCATCGGATCGACCTCGGCGGCTCGGCCGTTGCGTCGAGTCCGTAAAACATGGAGTCCGCGTGGGGACGAGGTGAAACGAGCTTGCATGACCCGAGAGCATCGATCAAATTAAGCTTATCTGTGCCGTTCGGATTCGCGTTACTGAGTCGATGAACTTCGGTACGGACCTCGCCCCCGCCCTGCCCTACCCTCGCCTGCGATCTCCTGCCATGCCTCCGGCGTCCCTGCGACGATGCGTTGCGCTGCTGCTCTCGGCCCTTGCGGCTTGGAATGGCGCTGCGCAAAAGTCTTCGGCGCTCGACGGGCCGTTGCATGTCGCGATCGATCGGCAGATCGCGGCGGCCCTGCCGAAGTTCAAGCTGAAGCAGACGGCCGAGCGGGCCGACGATGCCGAGTTCCTCCGCCGCGTCACGCTCGATCTGACCGGCGTGATCCCGACGGCCGACGAAGTCCGCGCGTTTACAGCCGACAAGTCTCCCGACAAACGGACCTCGCTCATTGATCGGTTGCTGGCGAGCGACGAGTACGCGAGGCATCTGGCGGTCGTATTCGACGTGATGCTCATGGAGCGTCGCCCCGACGAGCATGTGACTTCCTCGGAATGGCGTGATTACTTGGCGGCATCGTTCCGGCAAAACAAACCGCTCGACGCATTGATACGCGAGATCCTCCTCAGCGACGGCTTGGACCCGGCGACGCGTCCCGCGGCGAAGTTCGTTCTCGATCGCGACGCGGTCCACGACACGCTGGTCCGCGACATCGGCCGGCTGTTTCTCGGCGTCGATCTGCAATGCGCCCAGTGCCACGATCATCCGACGGTCACCGACTATCGGCATTTGCACTACTATGGCCTCCACGTCTTCCTGGCCGGCACAAAGCTCTATCGTCTGCCGAGCGGCGACAAGCAGATGGGGTTGCAAGAGGAGGTCGTCCGCGAAGCGACGTTCGCGTCGGTCTTCGATCCGGACGTGCAGAACAAGACCGGCCCGCGATTGATGGACGCGCCGGCGATGGACGTGCCGACCTTCAAGGTCGGCGAAGAGTACGTCGAAAAGCCGTCGTCGAAGACGCGGGCCGTGCCGAAGTTCAGCTTGCGCAAGGCCTTGGCCGAATCGTTACCGCGGTCCGAGACGCGCGAGTTCTCGCGCAACATGGCTAATCGACTCTGGGCGCATCTCATGGGGCGCGGGCTGGTGCAACCGCTCGACATGCATCACTCGGCCAATCCGCCGTCGCACCCGGAACTGCTCGCGCTGCTGGCCGACGAGTTCGCCGCGATGAAGTTCGACGTCCGGCGTTTCTTCCGCGAGATTGCGTTGAGCGACGCCTATCAACGTTCGAGCCTCGCGCCGCCGGGCGTCTCGCCCGACGCGATGCCGGAAGAATCGTACGCACTGGCGAACTTCAAAGGGCTCGGCCCGGAGCCGTTGTTCGCCTCGCTCATTCGCGCCACGGGGAATGAACTCACGCTGGAACGACAACTCGACGAGGCGACGAAAGCTGCGACCGACGACGCAGCCCGCACGAAAGCGCGCGCTGCGGAACGCGATAAACGCGTCAAGGAGTTTACCGATCTGTTCGGCAGCTCGGCCGGAACGCCCGAGGGAGAGTTCCAAGCGTCGTTGCCGCAAGCATTGTTCTTGGCGAACGCCGAGTCGATTGCCGTGTGGTTGGCGCCGCAACACGATAACCTGACCGCGCGGCTCCAAAAACGTTCGCAGCCCGAGCAGATCGCCGAGGAGGCGTACCTCAGCATCCTCTCCCGGAGTCCGACGCCGGAAGAAGTCGCCGCGGTCCAGAAACATTTGTCCGGCAAGGTCGGCGACGTGTTGGCGATCGAGCAGTTGGTCTGGTCGTTGATCGCTTCGTCTGAGTTTCGTTTGAACCATTGACGATCGAAAGTCTGCTGATGAAAAACGTCGCCTGCCGTTCGCCGAGTCATTTGGTTTCTCGTCGCACGTTGTTGTCGAACATGCTGGCCGGCGCCGCCGGGGCGGGCTTGGTTAGTCGACTCGTCGAACCGAGCGTGGCGGCCGAACTCGAAGCTAAGAAAAAGCAGGTGCTGATCGTCCTTTTGAACGGCGGGCTGAGTCAGTTCGAGTCGTTCGATCCGAAGCCGAAGACCGACACCGGTGGCCCGTTCCGCGCCATCCCGACGTCGGTGCCGGGCACTCACTTCAGCGAGTTGCTCCCCTACACGGCGCAGCAAGCTCATCGGCTGGCCGTCGTCCGTAGCGTGTTTGCCGAAGAGGTTCCGGGAAGCCACGCGGCAGCTCGCGACTATGTCGAGACTGGCCGCAGTCCGGTGCTTGGTTCGTATCCGCTGCTGGGGCCCGTCTATTCCAAACTGCTGGCCGGCAAAACCGACCTGCCGGGCAATATTCACATCACACCGAGTCGCGGCGGCCCGCGGGCCGATGCGGCGTTTCTCGGCCCGCAGCATGCGTCGATCGCGCTGACGAACGGCGATGCCCCGCGAAACGTCGATCGTCCGGCGATGTTCTCGGCCGACGCCGATGAAGCCCGTTATCACCTGCGCGACTTGGCCGACCTTCGTTTCTCGCAACGTCGCCGCACGGCGTACAGCGAGGCGTATCACTCGTCGTACGATCGCGCGATGCAGTTGATTCGCCGCAAAGATTTGTTCGACGTCGCTCAAGAGCCGGCGAAAGATCAGGACCGCTACGGCACGCACGACTTCGGCCGACACTGTCTACTTGCGCGACGCTTGCTCAGCGAAGGAGTGACCTGCGTGAAGATCACGCACAGCAACTACGACTCGCACATGGAGAATTTCAATTTCCATCTCGAGCAGTTAGGCGAGTTCGATCGGCCCTTCTCCACGTTGCTCAGCGACCTCGACGAGCGCGGCATGTTGGCGAACACACTCGTCGTGCTACTGACCGAGTTCGGTCGAACGCCGAAGATTATGCCCGACCTCGGACGTGATCATTACCAAAAATCGTGGTCGGTGGTGCTGGGGGGCTGCGGCATTCAGCCCGGCGGGGTGCTCGGCAAGACGAACGCCAACGGCACCGAGATTGCCGAGCGGCCCGTTCATGTCGGCGATATGTGGCACACCTATTTGCAGGCCGTGGGGCTCGACTCGCGCGGTACGCACGACGATCGAAACAAGATTCCGCTGGCGGCTCCCGAACGTGCGCCGGTGAAGGAGTTGCTGTCATGAGCGACGCGACGACGGCGAAAGCGACGGAGCGGCTCGACCCCAAGACGTTGCGGCTGGTGCGCGAGATCAAACATGATCGGGGCGTGCTGACCTGCCGCGTGACGGACGACGGTCGCCGGATCTTTGCCGGCGCGCAGGACGAGTTCGTGCACGATTGGAATCTCGGCGAGCTGCCGCTCGTCGACGAAGCGCTGATTGCCAAGTTAGCGCCGAAGCCGAAAACCAAAACGCCGCCGCCGGAGATTCCCGCCGGGCCGCCGGTGCCGCAGACGACGCTCGTCGGCCACGATAGTTGGGTGCAGGCGATGGCGCTGTCGGCCGACCGCTCGCAACTGGCGACGGGCGATTACGTGGGACGCGTAGCCGTCTGGTCGACGAAGCCCGGCGCGACGAAACCGTTGCGGACGATCGAGGCACACGTCGGTTCGGTGCGCTCGGTCTCGCTCAGTCCCGACGGCAAGCTGCTGGCCACGGCCGGGAACGACGGGGCCGTGCGAGTTTGGTCGCTCGCCGACGGCCGCGAGACTATAAAGCTCGACGAGCATGGTTGCCATGTCTATCAAACCGCGTTTCATCCCGACGGCCGGCAATTGATTTCGGCCGATCTCAAGGGAGTCGTGCGGCATTTCGAGTTGCCGTCGGGCAAGCTGCTGCGAACGCTCGATGCCGGCGCGCTCTACACCTACAGCGAGAAGTACACGGTCGACGTCGGCGGCGTGCGCGGCCTGGCGTTCAATGCCGACGGTTCGCAGTTGGCGTGCGCCGGAGCCGTCGGCGAAAAAGGGATCGCTCATAGCGGCAATGCCCGAGTGCTGCTGTTCGATTGGAAGTCGGGCAAGCTGTTGCAAACATTTCGGCCCGAGAAGGAAGTGATCGCGACGGCGTGGGGCGTGCGATTTCATCCCGACGGATACTTGGTGGCAGCCGGCGGCAGTCGGACCGGCGGTTATTTGTGGTTCTGGCGAGAAGGGACCGAGACCGAATTCCATCTGCACACTCTGACGACGCGCGGCCCGGGCTTCGATCTTGATTTGTCGGCCGACGGTCGCACGATCTGCGTCGCCCACTTCGACGGCGCGGTTCGACTGTATGCATGAAGTTCCGCGCCGCGAACTCGTGACGATCTAATATCAGCACGTTGTTTTTTAGATGAAAGCGATCACCGCCATGCACGAGATCACACGTCGCCGGTTTTTCGAAGATGGACTGGTCGCCGCCGCCGCGGCAGCGACCGTCGCAAACAGTGCGCCGTTCGCTCGCGCCGCGGAACCGGACCGCACGTCCGCCAATGACGTCCTGCAGCACGCGATTCTCGGCTGTCGCATCCGCGGCAAGGCGCATGCCGCCGAGTTCGGCAAGATTCCGGGCGTGAGCATTGCGTACGTTTGCGATCCCGATCTGCAGTTGGCGGAAGAACTCGCTGCGACGATCGAGAAGCAGAGCGGTCGCAAGCCGCAGGTTGTGCAGGACCTCCGCAAGATTTATGACGACAAGGCGATCGATACCGTCTCGGTCGCCGCACCGAATCATTGGCACGCCCTGGCCGCGATTTGGGGGATGCAGGCTGGCAAAGACGTGTATGTCGAGAAGCCGGTGAGTCACAACATCGCCGAAGGTCGCCGCATGGTGCAGGCCGCGCGGAAGACACAGCGGATCTGC
>CAMCTH010000231.1 GCA_945877965.1 Planctomicrobium piriforme
ACAAGACAGGTCGCTTTGACGTCCCTCGCCCGATCAATCGGTTCTTAATTACCGGATTGACGCGAGGAAAGTCTTGGCACACCCGTCCATCTAGCAAGCCGTCATATAGAACGCTTGTGCCCTGGTAATACTGCTTGAAGAAATGCGCCGTACCCGCGGCAGCACACTGGTCGCGGATGGCCCGCACCCAGTTCAGATTCATCGGACGCCGCTTCTCTCGATGAGCCTTTTCACATCCGGTGATGACCCAGTCGACGTCGGATAAGAAAGGCGTGAAGTCGATCGGCCCCAAGAGCGGCTCGGCCGAAACGAACCGAATCGCGGCTGGTGTCTTGGTCAGAACAGCGACGCGCTTCAGGTACTTCGCGCTTTCAACCGTAACGCCGAGCCATACATTCGCATATCCCGCCCCCCAGTCATCAGGCAGACGATCTGCAATGAGTTCGGGTCGCTTGGTCAGAACCAGCCAGTCGAGGTTCGTACAACGACGAATTACCTCCCAGGCTTCTTCTCGCCAAGGATCCGCGCCCTGGTGAAAAAAATCAGACATGGAGCAAGTGAAAATGCGAAGCCGTCGTTTTTCCTCACCGGCTTGCCGGTTCCACTGATCTGCCTTCTTCCACGTTAGCGGCGACGTTCGCATCGGGCCGTCGAACGGCTCATAACCCGAACGACGCATGATTTGCCCGATGTAGCAATGCTGACAAGCCGGTGAGACCTTCGTGCAGCCCCACCAGAAATTCATCGTGTGGTGGGTCCAACCGATTTTGCTGTTTTCCATTACTTGATTCTCGCAATTCGTAACTGGGGAACGGCAACACCTCCTGTGTTGCACGCTCCGTTCCCTGCCGTCATCGCCTCTTGTGTGACTTGGAGTTGGAACCGAACATCGTGATCACTGAAACTCGTATGAACGGGTTCTTCAGCACAACGATGTGAATCTCGCCATGCACAGCGAGATGAATTACCGTTCAGGATGAAAGCGATTAGGCTCATCGCCCGCGTCGACGTGGCGGCGCACCCATTGGTCCGGCGAAGGCCCCATACTCATGACGTTCGTAGGTTGCAAGAATGATTCGCAACTGACGGATCACGATTGGGCGAATCCGTTGTCTAGTATCCTCTACCCACTCCGTACCGAATAATTCACCGAGATTCCCTGCGGTGAACCGTCGTGATTGAGTGGTGGTCAGATCAATCGCAAGTGGTCCTGGTTCAGTCGGAACACCGAGGTTGTACAGGCGTAGCAGTCTCTCTCGAAGTTGTTGCATCTCCCAATAGTTTTGGCGGAGTTCACTGAGGCGTGATAACTCCGACTGCAAAATCATTTCCGAGTGACCTCGACTCTGCCCAGCTTGTTCTGCAAATCCATTACTCATCCTGAATTCCTTAGTTGAGGGGGCTCAACGCTCACTCGTTGGGCGTCGAGCTGCCGATGTAAAACCTCCTCAATGAGGTCGCAGACAAGAAGTAGCCGCGTCGTTTTCAGAAACGGCGGCATCGTCCGGACTCGTTCTCGTTGAACGAGGAAAGCCGGACCAAGCTGTGGAACGTGCCGAAGGGTTCCGCCCGGGGACCGTCGTCTCCCCGTGCGATCCCCTCGGCAGCTCCGTAGCCGACGAACAGACGAACACGAACGCACTCTGTTCCCGAGGCGGCAGGATTGCCCTCGGGTACTCCCGCCCGACTTGACGGGTAGGACTATTGGCATGCGGAAGCACGCAGGAAAGGCAGTAGGAACCATATAGGATCACCCCGTGGTGCCTCCTAGACGCCGCCCACGTTTCTCTAGCCATCTACACCAGGAGGCAGAGGCCACTTCAGCCAGTTCACCCTGGGAAGCCTCACGAGTTCCCTGACTGAGTAACAACTCCCTAACCCGGCTAACGACTACCTGTCTGCTTCCGTTAGAGAGAGCAGGCCCGACCGCCCTTAACCACCCCATTGCCACATCCTTGCTGGCACGGGCTGGGTTGGGTTGGTCGAGTGCCTTCAAGAGCCCTATGTTCAGCTTGGCGTATCCGGTTTCCGGTACGGAGAACTGCAACCGGTTGCGTCCCCAGCACGGGATCAGACCTAGTACCGTGCGTCCAGCGCTGCGGTCCCGGACGTCGACCGGTTCGTCGCCGGGCTTCAGCGTTAGGCCGTGCGGTAATAAGGTCTCGCCAAGCAGACTGCGGACTCTTTCGCTCTCTTGCGCGTCGCGGCACTGGTACAGGAGGTTATCCACGTACCGATGCAGCGGCGGATGTCCCGGATCCACGGCTTCCAACCGTAGATCAAGGCAGTGGTGGAGCAGTAGCTCCATGTCGGTCGGGCTCGTGGGCGTTCCCTGGTCGAGTCCGACCGTGTGTGCCGGGCCTTCATGGCCACGGACGACGGCTTCGATCAGCCGGAGAAGTTCCGGCTGGGTTATGTGTTGGTGGTGGTAATGCAGGACATCGGCGATACGGGCGCTGGGGAACGCATCGCGGATGTCATCTTGCCCCAGCACGAACCGCTGATGACAGCGGATGGTCCACTCCAGCGAGATGTAGATGTCCCAGATTCCGCGGCGGATGCCCGGTAAGGTCCGGCCCCAGTACGGTGCGAGCGCAAGTTGAAGAGCTTTGGCGACGACGCGATCCATAATCCGCAGTAGACGCAGCTCTCGAAAGCGACCATCTCCTTTGGGGATTCGCACCTCTCGGGTCGGAAACGGTTTGTAATTACCGTTTCGGATCGCTCGCGAAACCTCCCGCAGGGCCTCGTATAACTCGCCCGGCGAAAAGTCATGAAAGGAGAGACCGTCTTCACCGGGTGCATGGCCGCCGTTCGCCCTCAATTCGCTAAACGCACTCGCCAGATTCTCCGGTCGAGCAAACACCCCCAGGGAGAACTCCACGGGCGTGGTGACGGTGTACGGCGTGGAGCTTGAGGCTGGTGGGCGAACGACTCGACGGTGACCTGTACGCGGCCAGCCGTGTTCACTGACTACATAGCGGCGACGACGGTGAAGGACGGCGTCGACCGCAGATTGGCAGATGTCGCCGCTCATCGGGTAGCCGCTCCCTCAGCAAGGTGACGCGATCGCTCCCCTTGCCATAAAAAACGGATGACTCGTCCCGTGGCCGGAGTGATCCCAACGTCAAACCGGTCGGCGTTGATGTAGCTCAGCTTTCGTCGGCGGCTCCACCGGGCGAGTTGCCGATGGTGGCGGTCTACGCAGTCGACCAGCAGCACCTGAGAGTTGTCGCCGGTTCGGCGCTGGAGCCAATGGTCGGGAAGTGCAGGGCATTGAGGACCGCCGCCAGCCCAGACGATAACGTCCGGCAGGATTCGCAGTTCCTGGGCGGCCGAACTCGTCACGATCTGATGTTGTCCGAACCACATCGCTCGCCGCTCGGCGAGTAGACGTCGCTTACGGGCGGGTAAGCCGTGCAGGCATGGATGTTCACCGGCTGCGATCGGCCAGCCGGGTAGCTGCTCGGCCAGGGCGACGGCATGCTCGACCGTGTCGACGAGTACGGCAATGCAGGACGGCGGCACCGTGGCGGACCGCAGCCAACGAGCAACATCGGGATACGGCCGCAGCAGCATGCAGTCCCGCTCGAAGACGGCCTGAGCCAAATTCGCTAGTCGACGGTTTCGTGTCGGGTGCTGCCAGTAGCCTCGCCGACGCAGTTCTAACGGATCGGCGTCAACCGCCACCTTCGGCGTCTGCACGTTGCACCAGGCCACGCTCACTTTCCCCAGGGTGAACCCATGTCGGGGAATGTTCAGCACCTCGGGGCCGAAGGTCGCTATGACGACGTCCCGGGAGTAGGGCGCAAGGATGCGGTCGGCCGCCAATATGCCGAACAGCCGAAATCGAGCATCCGTGGTGACGAGTGCCGCTTGAGCGCGTTGCTGTACGGCCTCGTCGGCATCGACCAGGATCACAAGGTCGGCTTGGGCGAGTTCGGCGTCCGCAGCGGCGATGAACGTCGTCAGTACGATCCGCGCAGTGGGTGCCCCTGCATGCCGACCAACATACAGTTGCGCGGGCGCGGCGAGACGCTGAAGATCGCGGTCAAGTCGTTGCAGGTCGTTGCGGTGCGCGCCCAGGATGACAGTACGGGCGGTCGGGAAAGCCGCGTTCAATTCGGCGATGAGATTTGCGATGGCAACACCGCGGCCGACGCGGATCAGACCGCGTTCTTGCGCGCGAACGAACATCGGTAGCGTAACGTCGGCGATCCGTGTGTCGGCGGTCGGTTCGGGCAACGTCGCGATAGACGGGCCGAGCAGTCGGACGTGCAGCCCGAGTCCGGCAAGGGCCGCACGATGTGCAAGCACGGGGAGTAGACCAGCGTTGGGACGCATCATGCCGTCTGAGGGACGCAGCAACGAATCGAGGCGTCGCTCCGTGCGGTACCCGTGCTCGTGGTCGTTGTTCGATGCGATGCGCGCCGTAGTTACATCGCCGAGGTTTAACAGATCGAGATCGTCGATCGAAAGGCACTGACCATTTCGCGAAACAAGGACGGTTCGTTGGGAGGTTGTATCAGTCATAGAAATGTGCGAGCGCCTCATAGAGGGAATGCCGGATTAGCTGCGCGGTAATTAAGAACCGCGAAGAGGCCGGACATTTTGTCCGGGGATGACGCTGCGGCTACTTCGCATTGCGACGACCTCCGGCAGCAAGTCGTTGACGGCCGCGGGGCTTGGTTTAACTCGTTGAGTTTTCGTTTATCGGGCGACATTTCCACCGAGAACCCTACGCGTAAAAAGAAAACCCTCGCGAGGTGGTCTGGCAGAGGACCTCGCGAGGGCGCATGCCGGATGGCGACCGGCTTGAGTCGTATTGGTCTGCCAGACCTTATTGCGGGCGCTGACCTTTCGGCACTACACCGAAGGTCTCTGCACCGCATGCCGTCCCAATTCATAAGCGCGCGGCATTTCGGGCTAGGACGAAAAAAATCGGCCGAGGGTCGGCCTCCAAAAGAGGGCGTTAAAGCCGCGAAAAAATACGGATTCGGCAAGATTGCCGATTATTGGCCGAAAAAGTCGGCCGTGGGACAGTGCGTATTTATGCACGCCGCCGTCGAAATTCGCCCAATGCTGCCCACTGCTCTGACGTAAACGAAAAGGAACCGTTGCTTCTTACCACGCCGATGTCTCTAACCCGTTGACCAAGTCGTGTCAGTGAGACGCCGCTCTCGTCCGAGATTTGTTTAAGGGTTCGGAATTCTCTCACAACGTCCATTAGGTCGGACTGAATTTTCTGGCGCAGTACGCGTGCCGGTTCGCCGACTTCGCGCAGCACGTTCACCAGTCGATCTCTTGTGTCGGCGTCCGGCAAATGTGCGCCGACCATTACGCCATCGGGATCAATTCTTGCCAAGGCTCGCGCCGCATCTCTCGCAATGGCCGTGTCGGTTTGGGCAACGGAGGCTTGTACGAGAACTCCAATCACGCTACGGGCATCGGCTCCCATCCCTTCTAAGACTCGACATGCGGCGCGCCGAACATCGTCGACTACGCCCTTGCGGACAATCCTCGATAGGTTCGTGAGCGCGAGAGTTGATTTGTCCGCTCCAAAATGCGATATGGCCTGAACGGCCGCCAGTTGCACGGCTGGGCACGCATCCTCAATTTGTTTGGCAACGGCCTCAACCGCTTTGAGCGACGTGGACATTCCGTATTTGGTGATCGCTTCGATTGCCGCGACCCGTGCATCATGAGTCGGATGCCCTAATAGCCCAACCAAGTCGACGATGGCGGCGAGAGTTGCATCGTTGAGATCGCCCAGCATCGGCTTGGAAAGTTCGACGACACGTCCTAGTAGCACAGCCGCCGAAGGATCCCCATTGCGACACTTCTCACGGCACAGTGAGATCACATTCTCCAATGAGGGCGTAACGCCGGGGCTTGCGCCTGCGAGCCAATCAGGGACGGTGCCGTACTGGTCCCTCGCGGAACGTATCAAGTCGTCCACTAACTCGGCTTCCCGAATCGCTGGGCGCAGATTAGCCCACTCGTCTCCAGACATTTTGCGTCGCCATCCTGTAATTCGATCCTCACCCGGTGCAGCACATCGGGTCGCCAGACCCGTCGATAGTCTAGTGCTGGTAACAGGAAGGGATCAATTTGCCGGGACTGTGACGCTGAGAAAATCGCGGGGCTGCTTCCGTGCACGATGACGAAGCAATGCAGACCTCGCCGTGGGAAAGCATCACGAGACCGACGAGCGGCGTCAGCCGGACCAGTCGCTACTCCCGAGCTTCGTGGCGTCGCGACGACGCAAAATAGAGTGTCCGTCTCCGGTAGTTCGCGAGCCGTTTTCGTACCTTTTGTCGACCAAAAGGTATCACGAAAGGTATCACCGAAGTCCATCAACGACGACGGCCCCTGATGGGGCCGTGACGCAAGTCGAGTTGTGATTTCAACTTCCAAAAAGTCGGGATGACAGGATTTGAACCTGCGACCTCTACGTCCCGAACGCAAGAATCGTCACTCGTAAACGACGACAGTAGTGCGTTTGACGCATCCTCGACGGCCGCTTGCACCACGGCTTGCACCAGCGAGGCCCAAAACGCGAACGACGCCACGCTCGCCGCCCTCGCTGCGGTGCTGACCGGACTCGACCCGATGATGCGGGCGAAGCTGGCCGCGATGCTCGTCGGGCAAGCCGCTGCCTCGGCACCGACGCCGCCCAAAACAGAACGGAGTTAGTCGAATGTCACCGTCACCAAACGGTCGAAACGGTCGCGGGCAATTCGCCAAGGGGAACCCGGGCGGACCCGGCAACCCGCAGGCTCGTTCAAGTCGGCTGAACTTGCTACCATAATGGGGGGAGGATCACCTTTATGACGATACGGCGAAACAGTTCTGGCAATGCTCTGGCCACTGCGGCTTCGATCATCCTTGGCGGTGCAGCAGCGATCTATGTAGTCAAAAACGTAGGTGCCATTCGCGATTTAGTCGCTCGACCTGCGCAAGTTGTCGAGCAGGAGCCGATCGTGGAACCTGAACCCCCGGTAATGTGGCAAGAGATCCCCCGCAAGACACCACCAAAGGCACCCGCTCAGCGGTCGGTTGCTGCCCCTGCGCCTGCCATCGTTCCCGCTCCTGATCCTGATCAATTGCCGCGATCCGCCCCCTTGCCACGGGCAACCAAGCCGCAACAAGTTGTTGCAGCCGCTGCCGCACCCAAGCCGGTCAAACCGGTGCCGCCGGCCCTCCAGACTAGATCGCCTTGGATTGAGCAGATGGATGGGATCTTTTCCAGGATGCCGTCGATGCGCTCGCAATACGACGCACTACGCGAGCCGGTGCTGCCCGTGTTCAAGACTATAGAT
>CAMCTH010000232.1 GCA_945877965.1 Planctomicrobium piriforme
CGGGGGTGTGGGGGGCGAAATTCCGTTGCCGACGCGCAACGACGAGCTTCGCGAACTGGTCGTTTCGGTGAACGATCTCGGCCGACAATTACAAGATCGCGACGAAGCGGTCCGCCGCTCGGCGCGATCTTCGTTGCTCGGACAGCTGAGCGGCGGCCTGTGTCATCATCTCCGTAACGCCGCGGCTGGCGCGAAGCTGGCGTTGCAACTCTATCGACGTCGCGCGGGATCCGACGCCGATGAGTTGGACGTCGCCTTGCGGCAGATCTCGCTGTCGGAAGAATATCTGCAACGACTGCTCACGCTCGGCAAGCCGCAGGCCGCGCAGTTGCGACCGGCCGATCTGACGGACGTAGTGCGCGACGTCGCCTCGCTGGTCGAGCCGGCGTTCAAGCATCGGGGAGTCGAGTTGCGGATCGATATGCCGACCGCACCGTTGCAGGCCGCGGCGATCGACGCCGGTCTGCTCCGTCAGGCGGCCGTTAATTTGCTGTCGAACGCGCTCGACGCTTCGCGCGACGGCGGCTGGGTCGAGTTCGCTCTGTCGCGCGATGCCGATTTCGCCCGGCTCTCGGTCACCGACGGCGGCGCGGGCCCGCCTCCCGAGGTCGTCGCCAAACTGTTCGAGCCGTTCGTCACCGCCAAGCCGGACGGCGTCGGGCTCGGTCTCGCGGCGTCGTTGCGAATCGCCCAATTGCACGGCGGCACGATCGTCTTCCGCGATCGGCCCCACACGCAATTCGAAATGGTGTTACCATTAACCGACGTCGGGCCGCACGGATTGCCCGACGTTGAACGTCCCCCGTCCTTCACCACGCCGTCGTCGGGAGTTTCGCTGTGAGCCGTGTGTTAATCGTCGATGACGAAGAGAGCATTTGTTGGGGACTTCAGCGGCTGCTCAGCGATGAGGGCTTCGAAGTCTCGGTCGCCTCGTCGGCCGAAGAGGCATTGGCGTTGGTCGATCGCGAGCGCCCCGACTTAGCGATGTTCGACGTACGCCTTCCCGGCATCGACGGCCTGACGGCGCTTGAGCAATTGCAGCAACGGCCGAACCCGTTTCCGGTAATCGTCGTCACGGCCTACGGCAACTTGGAGACGGCCGTCCGGGCGGTCGAGAACGGGGCCTTCGACTATGTGACGAAGCCGTTTGAGCTGGAACAGATCGTCGACGTCGTCCGCCGTGCGGCGAAGTCGGTGACGTCCGCCGCTCCTCCGCCGGCTGCCGAATATGACCCGGCGACGGCATACGATTTGATCGGTCGCAGCGAGCCGATGCAGCAGGTTTTTAAGCAGATCGCGCTGGCCGCGCCGACCGATGCGACGGTGCTGCTCGTCGGCGAAAGCGGCACCGGCAAGGAACTCGCAGCCCGCGCCGTGCATCGGCATTCGCGATATGCGTCGGGCCCGTTCGTGCCGATCCATTTGGCGGCCTTGAATGCGACGCTCGTTGAGAGCGAATTGTTCGGGCATGCTCGCGGAGCCTTCACGGGGGCGGAACACGATCGTGCCGGGTTATTGGAGTCGGCAGACGGCGGGACCGTGTTCTTCGACGAGTTGGCAGACATTCCGTTGCCGCTGCAAGCGAAGTTGCTGCGAGCGATCGAACGACAAGAAGTGACGCGCGTCGGCGAAGTCCGGTCGCGGCCGGTCCACTTCCGCGTCGTCTCGGCGGTCAATCGCGATCCGGCCTCGTGCCTGCGCGACGGGACGCTGCGGCTCGATCTGTTCTATCGCTTGGCCGGCTTCGAGATTCGTTTACCGGCGCTCCGCGATCGGGGCGACGACATCGTTCTGCTGGCCGAGCACTTTTTGCAACGAGCCGCCTCGGCCCGCGGCTGCGGGTTGCGATTCGATGCCGAGGCGCGGAACGAATTGCGGCGGCGACCGTGGCCCGGCAACGTCCGCGAGTTGCGAAACGCCGTCGAGCAAGCGGCCGTCGTGGCGCGCCACGGTTCGGTCGAGACGCAGCATCTGCCGCCGCCGGGGAAGTACGAAGTTAGCGCTGCGCAGGTCGATGCTGATGCACTCGTCGCCGCGACGGCGGCCTGGGTCGAGGCCCGACTCGATGCGGGGACGGACGACGGTCGCCTCTACGACGCGCTGCTGGCCGCGATCGAGTCGCCGTTGTTCGACGCCGTGATCCGCCGGACGCTCGGCAACCGCGCCGCCGCCGCCGACCGGTTGGGAATCCATCGCGCGACGCTGCGCAAGAAGCTGAACGAACGCCGAGGCGATACGGATTCAAAGGATGCAGATCGCGATTCTTAGTCGTCTGTTTTTCTTACCACATATCTGATGGTTGGAAGCGGTGGCCAGTCCAAGAGTTATCCGAGGAGTTTTAACGAACTTTCTCGGCACCTATACAAGTCGCTACTCTGATTTCGACGGCTATTGGTTGTTTGGTTACCTCGTTGACGATTGGGATGCGTTGAGAATAGACCTCTTGAAGTGCGAGAGTGTAGATCTCAACACGCCCCGTGCATTTGCAATGCGGTCGGCGAGGACCAAGTTCGCGGAACAGATAAGCAAGTCCGGTTTGGCTATTTCACAGATTCACGATGCAGGCTTGATTGTCGAAAGACTTCCTAGTCCCGAGCGGCAGCCTGTGAATGGTCGACCGAGTGATGGTTATAACTACAAGTTCACCGCTTTCGCATCGATGCAGAACGGCAAGCGATATGAAAGCGTCCAGGTGCTTTTTGTTGCTCCGCATAATTCAAAAATTGAGTTGCGAAGCACGAGAGCCGGCTAGCCGTGCGTTCAACCTAATTGGGGAACTAGTTTCAAGATTCGATTCACTCAATTATTGCTGGTCCTCGGTTGGGTCTGCTTGAGTTCGCAAATAACAGCAGGGCAAGAAGCAGCTAAGCCGCCGCTCGTCTCTCCGGTGGTGCATGAGGACGGCCGCGTGACTTTGTCGCTGAAAGCGCCTAAGGCGGAGAAGGTGGCGATATCGAGCGGTGAGTTGTCCAAGCTCGTCGGGGTCGATTTGCTCGTCATGTCGAAGAACGACGATGGCGTTTGGACCGCGACGTTCGGACCCCTCGCTCCCGGCATCTACGACTATGCGTTCGACGTCGACGGCGTGCGCGTGACCGATCCGTTGAGCAAGAACGTGTTCGGCAATCGGACCGGTTCGCGCGGTTACTTGGAAGTGCCGGGCTCGGTCGATGCGCCGCGCATCGATCAGTGGCGCGATGTTCCGCACGGGACCGTGACGCGGCACTGGTATAAGTCGAAAGCGACCGGCACGACGCGGAGCGTACACGTCTACACGCCGCCGGGTTACACGGTGCCTAATGACAGTGCGGCCGGCACCGCAGCGGCTAGCGACGCCAAGTATCCGGTGTTGTATCTGCTGCACGGTTCGGGCGACGATGATCGGCATTGGTCGCAGTTGGGGCAGGCGAACGTCATCGCCGACAATCTGCTGGCGACGGCGAAGATCAAGCCGATGATCATCGTCATGCCCGAGGGACATCCGGCCGGCGCGATCGGCGTGGCGGACCGACAAGCGTACTATGCCAAGAATCGCGAGTTGTTCGAACGCGATCTGTTGGAGGACGTGCAACCGCTGGTCGAAGCGAACTATCGGGTCGACAAGACTCCGGCGGCGCGCGCGATCGCCGGCCTGTCGATGGGAGGCCAGCAGGCGCTCGACGTCGGCCTGCGGCATCGCGATCAGTTCGCTTGGGTCGCGTCGTTCAGCGGGGCGGCTCGGAACTTAGACGAAGTCGTTTCCGGCTTGGCCGCCGATCCGGCCGCCGCCAACAAGGACCTGAAGCTGTTGTGGATCGGCATCGGCAAGGACGATTTCCTGCTGCCGTCGAACCACGAATTCGTCGCGAAGCTCAAAGAACTTCAGATCCGCCATGAGTACCACGAAACCGAGGGGGCGCACAATTGGGGCGTCTGGCGCGGGTACTTGGCCGAGCTATTGCCGCGATTGTTCCAATAGTGCGGGCCGGATAGCCCCGACCGGGTCGAAATCGGCGGCGAAGATCATCGCCGGGCGGCGACCGTTTGCTTGCTAATTGCCCAGGGCAGAATTAGGCTGTAAGGGTTCGTTCACCTCGCATTCCCATCTGGCACGCGGCGGAGTTTTGTAGCATGACGCGACTCGGATTTTCTCGCTTCGCGGGCCTCGTTCTTTCGGCAGCGGCGATGCTCGGTGCGACGGCGGCCCAAGCCATCGACGATGCCGTGCTGACCGCGCTCTACGGCGAGGGGATGAAGTCGTTCTACAGCGGTAACTTCGTGCAGGCTCACGAGACGTTTACGCAAGCGATCGACGCCGGCAGCAAAGACCCGCGGTGCTTTTATTTCCGCGGCTTGAGCAATGCCCGACTGGGCCGCGCTCCCGATGCCAAGCTCGACTTCACGCGCGGGGCCGAACTAGAAGGCCAAGACTTCGACGTCTTCTACAACGTCAGCGGCGCACTGCAGCGCGTGCAAGGGGCTGAGCGATTGGCCCTGGAGCGTTATCGGGCCGAAGGTCGGAAGCATGCGTTGAAGGAGATCGAGAAGATTCGCTTTCAACATTATCAACGGTTTGCGGAAGCGCAAGCGGTCGCAGGTCCCGCCACGACCGGCGCCGGCGCTGGAACCGGCGCGGCCGCCGCAGCGGGGACCGACGCCGCAGCACCCGCTGCGACTGCGACCCCGGCCGCCGACAATCCGTTCGGTACGCCGGCTCCGGCTGCCAACCCCTTCGGGGCCCCGGCGGCTCCGGCGGCGAATCCGTTTGGTGCTCCGGCAGCTCCGGCACCGGCCGCTCCCGCAGCCCCTGCCGCACCGGCCCCCGCAGCGAATCCGTTCGGCAACTAGTCCCGACTCGCCGGTCCCGTCGACGCTCGGATCGCAGATTGTCGATAATCGGCACGCGAAATTGGCCCCCGCCGGCCGTCGTTCAGTTTGACAGGCCCTGCGCCGCCGGGTTATCGTCAGTTGTCTGCCCGAGTTAGTTCGCGGCCTTCACTAAGGCCCGCTCCGTTTGTCCCCGCCTGCTTGCGTCCTCCCCGCCCGCCGCATCCCTCCTCGCACGTTGCGTCCCACGCCTTATGAAGCGTCTCGCCCTTGGCATCGTCGCGCTCGTCGGTTGCTTTGTGCACCTGGAAATCTGCCCGGCCCAAGTGCCGGCACTGCAGCGAACCATCCCGCTCGGCATCCCGCCCGGCAAAGCGTCGAGCGTCCGCTTGGTCGGAACCGAACTCGTCGGCGTGCGCGAAGTCTGGACGAGTTTTGCGACTGCGTCGCCCGTCGTCGCCGAGCCGCCGACGGATCCGGCCGCCAAGCCCGACCCGAAGCGGGCTGTGTATCGCATCCAACCTGCCGACGACGCCGTGCCCGGCATCTACGCCTTGCGCGTCGCGACGGCCACGGGTGTTTCGGGCCTGCGGTTGATGCTCATCGACGATCTGCCGACGACGAATGAAGTTTCAACGAACGACGTGGCCGAACGCGCCCAAAAGCTGACGCTGCCGACGGCGGTCGACGGTGCTTGCGAAGCCGAGCGAACCGACCACTATGCATTCACGGTGAAGGCGGGGCAGCGGTTGTCGTTCGAAGTCGTGGCGAAGCGCATCGCCTCGACGCTCGATCCGCTCCTGCGGTTGGTCGATGCGAAAGGGCGCGTCCTTGCCGAGGCGGACGACGATTCGGTCGTCGGGGCCGACGCTCGCTTCACCTATGTCTTCGAAACGGCCGGCGACTATCGGCTTGAACTGCGCGACATTCGTTACGGCGGCAGCGCCAACTACTTCTATCGCTTACGCATTGGCGACTTCCCGCTGGTCGCCGCCCCGTTCCCGGCCGCCGTCTCACGCGGTTCGAAGTCGTCGCTCGAAGCAACCACGTTGGAAGCGGTCGGTGCGAAGCCTGCGGCGCTCGATCCCCTGAAGGTCGATGTTCCCGCGAAATTCGCCGATGCAATGTTGCCGCTCGTCGTGCGTCGCGCCGCCGGGCAAGGCTCGGGCTTCACAGCCGCCCTGGTGACCGACGTTCCCGAGCAACTCGAAAGCGAACCCAACAGCGACGCGAAGCAAGCGACGGCTTGGACTGTCGGCAGCGCAATGAACGGCCGTTTTGCCGCGCCGCGCGACCGCGACTTTTTCCGCTTCGCCGGGAAGAAGGGCGATAAGCTTCGAGTCGCCGGACGGACGCGAAGTCTCGGCTCGCCGACCGATCTCTACTTGCAACTTTACAGCGGCGACGGCAAGCGACTCATCGTCGAAACCGACGACGCAGGACTCGATGAAGGCGTGCTGGCCGCGACGCTCGACGCCGACGGCGATTATCTACTCGTCGTCGAAGATCTGATCGGCCGGGGCGGACCGGAGTTTGTCTATCGCCTCGAATCGGGCTCGAGCGTCGCCCCGTTCTCGGCCGCCGTCGACCTAGAAAAATTCGACGTACCGTTCGGCGGACTCGCGTCGGCCAAGATCGCCGTCACCCGCAGCGGGTACGACGGCGAAATTCGCTTCCGCGTCGAAGGGGCGCCGGGTGTCGAAGTGATCGGCACCGCCGCCGCCGGCAAGCCCGACGCCGCATTGCTGCTGACGATTCCGCCGAATTACCCTACCGGCACCTTGCTCAATCTGCGTCTCGTCGGCGAAGCGGTCGACGGCGATGCGAAAGTCGAAGTCGGCAGCGCCGCCGCCCAGCGGAAGGCGCTGGGGGGAATGTCGAAGCTGCCGCCGTCGCTTCAGGAGTTAATCGTCGTCGGCGTTACGCCGGCTGCGAAGGAACAATTTACGCTGTCGGCCAAAGTGCCGGCTGTCAAATGGAACGCCGACGGCACGCAAGGCGAGTTGGTCGTCGACGTCGAACGCAAAAAAGGTTTTGCCGACGTGGTTAAGTTGATCGTGTGCGGCTTGCCCGACGGTTACACGGCGGGAAGCGTCACGATTGCGAAAGAGAAGAACGAAGGGACCGTCGTCATTAAGGGGCCGAAGGCCAAAACTCCGCCGCCGCATTCGTTCTATGTCATCGGAACGGCGACGGTGAAGAAGCTGATGGTGCAATCGTCGCTGGTCGACGTGAATTTTTCCGCGACGGCGAAGAAGCTGGTCGCTGAGAAGGCCGTCCCGGAAAAGCCCGCCGCGAAACAACCGGTCGTCGCCCAGACGGCCGAACCGAAGCCGAAGCAGCCCGCCGTAGTGAAGGGGGCCGACACGAAGCCGGCCGCACCCAGTCCGCTCGCGAAAGCATCGCCGCCCGTTCGGCAGCCGATGCGCGTCGATCCGTGATCGTATGCAGGAGCAAGAAGCCATGAAATGCATTTCAAAATATCGCGTCGCCCCGTGGT
>CAMCTH010000233.1 GCA_945877965.1 Planctomicrobium piriforme
AAGGGCGTCGCCGGCGCGACCAACGGCAGTCAATCGGCCGCCGCAGCCGGTTCGTTCAGTGGAGTTCGCGGACCTGGCGGCGCGGAAGCCGGACGAGCGTCGGGCATCGCGGGCTCAAGCAACGGCAACGTCGCCGGCGGAACCGTCGCCGGGGCGCGCGGCGTCAACGGCGGCGCGGTCGCCGGAGGAGCCGGCTTCCGTGGTAACGTCTCCAACGGTCAGTTCAGCGGCACGGTCGGCTCGGGCGCAGCCATTCGCGGCCCCGGCGGCAACACCTGGACCGGTCGCAATCAAGCCGCGGTCGTCAATGGCCAGATCGTCGCCGGTCAACATTGGAACACGGTGAACGGCAACTTCACGCACTGGAACTATTTCGGCCCCGGCTGGTACGGCAACTACCCCGGCGCTTGGTGGCCGGGACGTTGGGCCGTCGCCGCAACCGCCTGGAGCACGGCGACCTGGGCCCTGGCCGGCTCCTACTGCGGCTGCACCGGCGATCCGATGTACTACGACTACGGCAACGGCGTGAACTATCAAGACGACACGGTCTACTACGGCGATCAACCGGTCGCTTCCGCCGATCAGTACTACGATCAAGCGGTCGCGCTGGCGCAATCGGCCAACAATTCGACCTCGCAAGATTGGCTGCCGCTCGGCGTTTTCGGCGTCGTCTCCGACGATCAAACCCAGGCCCAAAAGCTGCTGCAAATCGCCGTGAACAAAGACGGTGCGATCCGCGGCAACTATCAAGACGTCGCGGCGGGCACGGTCGTGCAGGTTTACGGCGCCGTCGATCAATCGACGCAGCGCGTCGCGCTGATGTTCGTCGGCAACGACTCGCTCGTCATCGAGACCGGCTTGTACAACCTGACCAACGACGAAGTACCGATCCTGGTCCACTACAACGCCGACCAACAGATGGAGCGGAAGATGATCCGCTTGCAACCGCCGCAACAAAACGCGGCTCCTGTGACGAACGGGGCGAGCAGCCCCGCGCAAGGGATTACGTTCTAGCCCCAAAAGCCGTCGATCCGCAGCCGGTTTTAGAAGTCGACCTTCGAACGGAGCCCGACGACGACCGCCGTCGGCACGTTCTCGCGAGCCGAGTCGAGCACCTGCAGGTCGGCCGTGACGTGCAAGAACTTCCGCACAGCGACGTTGTAATACATCTCGACCCCTTGCTCGTCGCCGATCGGCCCGAGCAGTGATGTCAGTAATGTGCCGATCTGGTTGCTCGTGCCGAGGTAATAGTACCCGACGCCGAAGGTATCGGCGGGCCGACATCGCAACGGCGAGCTACCGCCGAGACCTGCGCTGACGAGCCACTGCATCGGATTGTTCTGCGCATCGGCGATACCCGCGCGGGCAAAGTATCCCCAGCCGCGCGTCGGATCATGCGGGTCGGAAATCAAATACTGATCGCAATTCCAAAAGACCGACCAACTGTCTTCCGTGCGCGCAAGCGGTACGGACGGCAGCAGCACCCGTGGATCTTGTCCGAGCGCCACGTAGTTCCGCGTGCTGTAAGTCGTCGCGAGCAGTTGATGTCCCGGCTTGTTGAAGAAGTTGTTCGGCAGCCGGAGCTGCGAAGCGATCGACGCCCCTTCGTCGAACAGTTCATCGAAACCGCTCGTACCCGACGTATCGACGGAGTTAAGCACGCTGACTTGCCAGATCGTCTCACCCTCATGCATGACGACGAACCCGCAACCGAGCGTCGAGTACGGCATCGTCCGCAGCGCGACCGGATTGATGACGAACGCCAAGTTCGAGAACTGCGTTTTGCCGCGCCCGCTCGCAAAGGCGTTCATGTCGCCGTCGAACGTGTCGAGCTTCCCTGCGAAGACGCCGATCGAGTCGGAGAGAAACTGCGTGAACAGGACGTCGGTAAGATAGATGTCTTCCGAGTTGGGCGAAGGGAGTTGCGCCTGAATCGTCGCCGGCAATAAGGTGCCGGTGTTGCCGGAGATCGACTGTCCAAATCGATGCTCGGCCCGCAGCTTCAAAAACAACCCTTCTTGTACGCCCATCTTGCCGAAGTCGAAATTCGTGACGTAATCGCCGTGCCCGGCGTAGCTAAACTGATCTTTGAGACCGCCGCTCGTCACGCCGTAGTGAAACTGCGTGATGTCGTTGGCGAACGTGATCCCCTTGTCGGCCAACGTCGTCCGCGCGCCGAGCCAGTCGCCCAACAAGTAATCGCGATCGCGCAGCCCCTCGGCCGACGCCGCGCGCAATTCGCCGAGCAACAGCAGAGCCGTCGCGGCGAAGATTCGTCCCACCGGCGTTGCGAATGCGCGCACCGTCTCCGCCTCCCGTACGTCAAGTCGACCCGCCTTTCCGTGGACGGTCCGTTATCGAACGTATCGGTTTGCGCGGCGATGCGGCCGCTCTAAACTCGACGTCGCATGAACCGGCGGCCCACACGGCACAACTTGCCGGCGACGCGAACGATCAGGCAAACCTTAACGACGGTCGACAAGACGCCGCTAGCCGGCCGATTTCACCTGTGTGAACATCCCGGCGATCACTTCTTCCAGCGGCGGGTCTTCGACGGAGACGTCGCTGACGACGTGTTCATTCAAGACGGCCGCCAGCACCTCGGCGACTTTCGCGCGTTCGACTTGCAGCTTAATCTTCGGCGAACGTCGCTCGACGACCGTACCGAACCGCGAGAGGTCCGGCGGCTCGGCGTCGTCGGCAAAGGCCAACGTCACCAGCTTGTGATTGCTGAACTGATCGACGATGCCGGCCAGCGAACCGTCGTACACAATCCGTCCCTCGGCGACGATGACGACGCGCCGACACAAGGCCGCCACGTCTTTCATGTAGTGGCTCGTCAGCAGGACGGTCGTCTGCCGCTCTTGCTGATAGTGGCGGAGGAACTGCTGAATGTTGTGCTGTGCGACGACGTCGAGCCCGATCGTCGGCTCGTCTAAGAACAGCACTTCGGGAGCATGCAGCAGCGCGGCGATCAGTTCCATCTTCATCCGCTCGCCGAGCGACAACTCGCGCACGGGCCGGCCGAGCAGTTGCCGACAGCTGAGCAACTCCGTCAGCTCATCGCGGGCCCGATCGAACTCGCGCGGCTCAATGCGATAAATCTGTTGATGCAGCCGAAACGATTCGTTCGCCGGCAGGTCCCACCAGAGTTGGTTCTTCTGTCCCATGACGAGCGCGAAGCGACGCCGATAGGCATGTTCGCGCTTCCAGGGAACGTAACCCATCACGGTGGCCGACCCCGACGTCGGGTGAATGACGCCCGACAGGAGTTTGAGCGTCGTCGTCTTGCCAGCCCCGTTGGGCCCCAGAAAGGCGACGAACTCGCCGGCCTCGACCGTCAGATCGACGCCGCGGACCGCCTCGACCGTCCGATACTCGCGGTGAAACAGCCCGCGGACTGACGCCATGAGCCCTTCGCTTTTTTGATAGACGCGATAGGTCTTGGTCAGCCCGGCGATTTCAATGACGGCCATGCGGAGATGTCAGTGTGCGGTGAACAGTTGGCAATGTGCAGAGAGACGAAGGTCTATAACTATCCGCTGGTCGCGTCCCCCTGTCCACTGCCCACCGCACACTGCCCACTTCCCGCAACATCGCTCTTCCCACATTTAGCGGCCTCGGGTTAAAATCACCGGCCAGTGGGGGCGAGGGTCGCCGTCGTCCCCGACGGAACGACTTTGCTGTGTACCACGGAGGTACCCGATTACGCTCGCTGCACGAATTGGTATCGGACACGATACGCACCGCCTTGCGCCGGGACTGCCGCTGCTGCTCGGCGGCGTTGCGGTTCCGCACGACCACGGACTGGTCGGGCATAGCGATGCGGACGTGCTGCTGCACGCCGTGACCGACGCCTTGCTCGGGGCCGCTTCCTTAGGCGACATCGGCGAGCTCTTTCCCGATAACGCCCCGGAAAACCGCGGTCGCGACTCGGCCGACATGCTCGTCCGGGCCTACGAAAAAGTCCTCGCCGCCGGCTTTCGGATCGTCAATCTCGACTGCATCGTTTTCGCTCAGAAACCTAAACTTTCTCCTTATAAAGATGCCATCCGGCGACGGATCGCCGAACTGCTGCAAACGACGCCCGACCGCGTGGGCGTGAAGGCCAAGACCGGCGAACTCGTCGGTCCGGTCGGCCGGCAAGAAGCGATCCAAGCCGAGTGCGTCGCCCTGTTGGAAATATGCTGACCTCGAAAACCGCCGCCTCCGCTCCCGCCCCCACTTCCAAAACCACTCCGAGTGCCGCCGTGTCGCCGACCAGTGTCTCGCCGCCGTATTCGCTCCGTGTCTACAACACGCTCTCGAAAGTCAAAGAGCCGTTCACCACGCTGCAGCCGGGCAAGGTCGGCATCTATCTCTGCGGGCCGACGGTCTACAAGCCGAGCCACATCGGTCACATGGTCGGGCCGGTCATCTTCGACGCGATCAAGCGGTATCTGGTCTACTGCGGCTACCAAGTCACCTGGGTCGTCAACATCACCGACGTCGACGACAAACTGATCGCCGAAGCGAACAAGCGCAGCATGACGATGGCGGCCGTGGCCGAAGAGATGACGGCCGACTATCTCCGCAACCTCGCCGCGATGGGAGTCGACACGATCGATCACTTCCCGAAGGCGACGGACCACATGCAGGAGATCATCGCCTTCACGCAAAAACTCATCGACAAGAAGTTCGCCTACGCATCGGACGGCGACGTGCTGTTCGACGTCGGTCGCGACGCCGCCTACGGCAAGCTCAGCGGTCGCTCGCTCGACCAAGTACAAGGCGAAGGGGGCGGCGCGGCCGACAAGAAGCGCTCGGCGGCCGACTTCGCGCTTTGGAAAGCAGCGAAGCCTGACGAGCCGTCGTGGCCTAGCCCGTGGGGACAAGGTCGCCCCGGCTGGCACATCGAGTGCTCGGCCATGGCCGGCAAGATCCTCGGCGAAACGTTCGACATTCACGGCGGCGGGCTCGACCTCGTCTTCCCGCATCACGAAAACGAAGTGGCCCAAAGCGAATGCTGCCATGGCAAACCGCTGGCGACCTACTGGATGCATAACGGCCTGATGCAGGCCTCGAACGAAGTCGGCAAACTCGGAGGTCGCGCAACGCGCGAAGCCGACCCGGGTGCCACGGGCGGCTTGCCCGCCAGTGCCTCGACGTCCGTCGCCGCCGGAGACCAAGCTGCGCAAGAAGCCGGCAAGATCGGCAAAAGCAAAGGCGCAGCGGCCTTCAGCGAACTGCTCAAGAAATACGCGGGCGAAACGATCCGTTTCTTCTTGCTCGCCACACACTATCGTCGTCCGATCGACTTCAGCGAAGAACGAATCGCCGAAGTCGAAAAGGGACTCGACACGTTCTATCGCTTCTTCGAGCGTTTCACTCGCGTGACAGGCGAAGACTTCTACAAGCTGGCCGTCGCCACCAAGCGGGCCGACGGTGAATTCGATCCCAGCAGCGACGCGACGTTGCAGGCGATCCACGAGCAGCGGAAAAAGTTCATCGAATCGATGGACGACGACTTCAATACGGGCGGCGGCATCGGTGCGCTGTTCGAATTGCTGCGGATGCTGAACCGCTTCGTCGATGCCGAGAAGCTCGAATCGACCGGCAAGAGCGACGTCGCCAAAGTCGCCGTGCTGAAGCGCGGGGCCGGCGTCCTCCGCGAGTTGGCTTCGACCGTCGGTCTGTTCCGATCGGCACCGGCCGCGACCGGCAGTTCGGGCGGCGCGAGCGACGAACTCGTCGGCAAGTTGATGAAACTGTTCATCGAAGTGCGCGCCGATGCGCGCAAGAACAAGAACTTCGCGACGGCCGACGGCGTCCGCAAAGGCTTGGCCGAGATCGGCATCGTCCTCGAAGATCGTCCCGACGGCACGACCTGGACGATCCAAAAGTGACGGCCCGCGTGCTGGGGATCGATCCCGGATTGAACATCACCGGCTACGCGGTCCTCGAAGCGTCGGCCCGCGGCCCGATCGTCTGCGAGGCCGGCGTCGTGCGCGGCAAGACGAAGGACTCGCTGACGGCTCGCTTGAACGAAATCCACAGCGGGATCGTCGAAGTCATCGCCGCGCTGAAGCCGACGTGCGTCGCGATCGAGCAGTTGTATTCGCACTACGAGCGGCCGCAGACGGCGATTCTGATGGGCCATGCCCGCGGCGTGATTTGCCTCGCGGCGGCGCAGGCCGGTTTGGAAGTCGTGAACTACAACGCGACGCAGGTCAAAAAAATCCTCACCGGCAACGGTCGTGCACCGAAACCGCAAATGCAAGAAGCTGTCCAGCGCGAGTTGAAGCTCGACAAACTCCCCGAACCGGCCGACGTCGGCGACGCCCTGGCGATCGCCCTGTGCCATTACTATTTGAACCGCGACTGGTCGGTGCTCGCTCATCGCAATCGCGCCTGAAACGGACTTCATGATCACCAAAATCTCCGGCAAGCTGGTCGCTCTCGCGCAAGATGAACTCACGCTCGCCATCGACTCCTACGAGCGTGAAGTCCTAATCTCCGAGTTCACGCGCCGTTCGCTGCAACACCGTCTCGGCGAGACGATCAGTCTGCACACGATCGAGTATCTCGAAGGAAACCCGATGCAGGGGCGGATGACGCCGCGGATGATCGGCTTCTTGAACGTCGTCGAGCGCGAGTTCTTCGATCTGTTCTGCTCGGTCGACGGCGTCGGCGTCAAAAAGGCGCTGCGAGCGATGGTCCGTCCGGTCAGCGAAGTCGCGTCAGCCATTGAAGAGCAAGACGCCAAGGTGCTGGCCTCGTTGCCCGGCATCGGACCCGCGATGGCCGAGCGCGTGATCGCAAAGCTTCGCCGTAAGGTGCCGAAGTTCGCACTGTTGGTCGGTCGCGATCTCCCGGCCGACGGCGACACCAAGCGCGACGTCGTCGCCGAAACGTTCGAAGCCCTCCGGATGCTCGGACACAGCGACGCCGACGCTCGCCGCCTGATCGACACTGCAATCGGCTCGGGCAAGAAAAAGTACAACGACGTGAACGACCTGATCCAAGCGATCTACGACAAGAGTGCAAAAGGTTCTTAGGTTCAGGGTTCAAGGTTGAGGGTTGCCGTTCGACTGGACGGTTGTGCAGTCCGTTCGTTAGATTGAGTGTCGGCGACGATGACGACGAGGTGCGACGCATCGCAACCCTGAACTCCGAACCCTAAACCTCGAACCATTCTCATGGCCCGCGAAACGATCGTAACTCGACCGACGGGCGATGAGGGAGGCGGCGACGATGAAGATCGCGCGATCCGTCCGCAGCGGATTCGCGACATGGTGGGGCAGGGGGAAGTGACGGCC
>CAMCTH010000234.1 GCA_945877965.1 Planctomicrobium piriforme
CGCCGCCGGTTCTGACGATGCCACGGGCGAAGCGCCCGAGATGCCGCCCCGCCTGGGAGCGTACGAACTGTTGCGTCCGCTCGGCCGCGGCGGCATGGGGGTCGTCTATCTGGCGCGACACACCGAGCTCGGCCGGCCGGCGGCCTTGAAAATTCTCAATCGACCGGCTGGCGACAAGGCGGCCCTCTCCGAACGTTTTCGGGCCGAGGTCCGTTCGGCCGCGGCGCTCGGCCATCCGCAGATCGTGCAGCTCTACGAACTCGGCGAGACTCCCGACGGGCGACTCTTCGCGGCGTTCGAGTATGTGGCCGGCGGGACGTTGCAACAGGCGATCGGCGGTCGGCCGCGCCCCTCGCGCGCGGCAGCCGAGCTGATGTTGCGACTCTCAGAGGCGACCGCCTGCGCGCATCGGGCCGGCATCGTCCATTGCGATCTCACGCCGGCGAACGTCTTGCTGACGCCCGAAGGAGTACCGAAGATCGCCGACTTCGGCTTGGCCCGTCTGCCGCGCGCGACCGACGAAGGCAGCGGCAAAGACGGCCTCGGCCATGATGCAGCCTCCGACGACGACGCGAGTTCGGCCCTCGCCGGGACGCCGGGATACTTGGCTCCGGAACGGATCGCCCGGCCCGACATCGCAACTCCGGCGGTCGACGTCTACGGTCTCGGCGCGGTGTTCTACGAACTGCTCACCGGCCGGCCGCCGCTCGTCGGAGCGACGCCGTTGGAAACGTTGCGGCGGGCGCAGCACGAAGACCCGCCGTCGCCGCGCGTCGTGGTGCCGAGCGTCCCCCGCGATGCCGCGACGATCTGCCTCAAGTGCCTGGCCCGCGATCCGGAGCGGCGCTATCGCGATGCCGCCGCGCTGGCCGACGATTTGCGTCGCTTTCTCGCCGGCGAGCCGATCGCGGCGCGACCGGTCGGCTCGGCCGAGCGCGTTTGGAAATGGTCGCAACGTCGGCCGGGGCTGACGGCGGCGCTCGTTGCGGCGACGGTCGCGATCTTGGTCGCCGTCGTCGGCGGAGCTTGGTACAACGTTCGCCTTCGCGAGGCGCTGGCTCGCACCGAAGCGCAAGAACGGCAGATTCGCAATCAAGCCGGCACGTTGACCGAGCAACTTGAGCAGGTTCGCCGCAATGTGTTTACGTTGCAATTGAATCAGGCCGAAGCATTGGTCGATCGCGCGCCGCATCAGGCACTGGCGTTGCTGCGCGATGAAACTCGCTGTCCGCCGGCCGATCGCGACTTCGCCTGGGGCTTGCTCGTCGCGCGGGCTTCGCAAGATCGTCGCACGCTGGTGGACTTCGGCGGACCGGTGCGCGGCCTGGCTTGGAACGGAGCCGGTGAGTTGGTCACCTCGTCGGCCGACGACGATCTGGCCCGCTGGAACATCCAGACCGGCGCGCAGCTCGGACGTTACGCCGTCGCGGCCGACGAGGCCCGCCTGACGACGCTCTCGCCGAGCGGCACCAAGTTCGCCGCCGCGTTCGAAGATCATACGATTCGAACGTGGGAATTACTGGGAAGCGGAGAGGGCGAGGAACGCGAACTCGTCGAGCGCGAACTCGTCGGCCATACGGCTCCGGTGACGGCGCTGGCGTTCTTTCCCGACGGTCGTTGGACCGCCTCGATCGACATGACCGGACAGATGCTCATTTGGGATCCGACCGGCATGGCAATCGCCGGTTGGGATGCGCTCGAAACCGGCACGGCGACGGCGCTGACGGTCTCGTCCGACGGCAAGACGCTCGCGGTCGGCGGGAGCGACGGCGTCGTCCGCTTGTTGGACGCCGTCGACGGGCGCGACAGAGGGAAGTTCTGGGGACATGCCGGCGGCGTAGCGGCGGTCGCATTCTCCCCAGACGATCGCCGGATCATCGCGGTCGGCGTGCTCGGCGGCATGATCAGCGTGTGGGATCGCGACACGAAAACCGAAGCGACGACGATCGATCCCGTCGGCGTCGTCCGGACATTGGCCATCAGTCGCGACGGCAAACGGTTGGCCTTCGCCACGACGGAGCACGTCGTGAGGGTCGTCGAGATCACGTCGGGCGCGACGCTCGGCGAGTATCGGGGCCACTCCGATCGGGTCTCGGCATTGTTGTTCGCCCCCGACGGCGAGTCGGTCCTGTCGGCCTCGGACGATCGAACCGTCAAAGTCTGGGACGTGCCGGGGCGGGCGCTGACCGTCGATCTGCCGGGCGATGATTTGAAATCGCTCGTCGTCGAGTTCTCCGCCGACGGCACGACCGCCGCGACGGCCGGCTACGACGGCATCATCCGCTTGTGCGATGCCGCGACCGGCGCGGAACGGAAACGTCTCGCAGGTCATCAAGGGGCCGTCCGCGCGCTCTGCTTCTTCGACGACGATCGTCGGTTGCTGAGTTGCAGCGAAGATGCGACGGTCCGCCTCTGGGACGTCGTCGCCGGCGTTGAGTTGCGGAAGTGGGAACATCCGCAATGGGTGCTCGACGTGGTCGTCGTCCAGGATGCGTTTTTGTCGATCGCCAACGACGGCGTAGTTCGTCGCGCCGCTTTGGCTGCCTACGACTTGCAAGAGGTGAAGACACCGGATCGCGACCGCCGCGAAACGCTCGATCACGCCGCCTTCTCGGCCGACGGAACTCGACTCGCGACGGCGACCAAGAACGATTTCAGTTTACAGAATCTCCCGACCGGTGCGTTTTACGTCGGCTTCGTGCCGAGCGAGAAGAACATCACCGCGCTGAAATTTTCGCCCGACGGTCAGACGCTCGCCGTCGGCGACGATGCCGGGCTGGTCACATTGTGGCGCGCCTCGACTCAGGAGTTGCTCCTTCGACTCCGCGGACACAGTCGCGGCGTGTACGACTTGGCGTTCAGCCCCGACGGTCGCCTGATTGCATCGGCTTCCGGAGGCCGCTGGGTGCAGGCGAGCGGGGAAGTGAAACTTTGGGATGTCGCCTCGGGCGAGGTCCACGCGACGGTCGACGGCGGCACGGCCCCGATCGCCTTCGACGCGCAAGGTCGCCGGCTGGCGGTTTCCGACGACGTGAAACGCCAAGTCCGGCTCTGGACGGCCGCCCCTTACGACGCGGTCGGCGGTGCGGGCCGCTGACGGCGGCGTTCCCGTCGCCGGAAGTATTTCCGTTTGATGAGGGAGCCTGCCGCAATGCGATCGGCACCCCCCGTTTCGGTTTCCGCCGTTCGGGCCCATATATCCGTTACGACCGGCTCGCCGCGGGGCTCCTGGGGAAATGTGCGGGTCGAACGTGAGGTAGGGGGCGATCGAACGTCGAGTACACTAAGATTAGCGTACATCGTTTCCCCTGTTTGCCGCACCCGCACGTCGGCCGCGCCGCCGACGTAACGAGGCCCTTGTCGTGAGTGTCGCGTCGACTTCATCGGCGATCACGTCGGCCCTGCTCGTCGCCGAGCCGGTCTTGGACGACGTTCCCACTGCGCAGAAGATTGCTGAGCCGAAGCCCGCCGCACCGAAGCGCCCCGACCTCGAAGTCTTTGAACCGAACAAGCCCGAACATCCGTTGTTCATTTCGCTCGGCATGATGCTGTGGCGTGCGCGCCTGGCGCTCGGATCGAGTTCGCTCTCGGCGACGCTCCACTTCGGCGTCGTCCTCGTGCTAACGATGATTGCCGTCGTCCCTGAATTCAAAACACCCAAGACGCCGCCGCGCGAACCGATCCTCGCCTCGATCGTGAAGCCGAAGCTACTGCCGACGATCGAGCCGGCGATGCTGGAAGAAGTGAAGATAAACATCGCACCCTCGGTGAAGATCGAGAGCCCGCGCAATCTCGCGGCAAGTGGCAACGGTTCGGCCGGCTCCGGCGGAGGGAGCGGCGGCGGTCACGTCGGCGGCAACTTGGCGAGCGGCATTGAAGTCGGTCCGCTCGCCGTGGCGTCGGGCGGAACCGGCGCCGGCGTTGAAAAGGCGTACGGCAACGAAATGCTCGGCGACGTCGGCGAGTATGCGTCCGGCAACGCCACGTTCTTCGGCGTCAAGGCCGAGGGGCGCAAGTTCGTCTTCGTCGTCGACACGTCGGGGAGCATGCGGATCAACGAACGCTATCTCCGTTGCCGCGTCGAGTTGCTGCGGAGTATCTCGGAGATGAAGTACGGCCAGCAGTACTTCATCGTCTTCTTCAGCGATCAGCTCTACTTCATGCCCGAGAACAAACTGGTCGACGCGAAACCCGATCAACTGAGGAAGACGTCGCAGTGGCTCGTCGGCGCCACACCGACGGGCGGGACCGAGCCTTGGCCCGGCATGCAACGCGCTTTGGCCATGAAGCCCGACGCCATTTTCTTGCTGACCGACGGACAGTTCGACCCGCAGGTGGTCCGCAAGTTGGACATCGCTCAGCCCGAGACGAAGAAGAAGATCCCGATCCACACGATCGCGTTCGAGAGCCCGCAAGGGGCGATGCTGCTCGATGCGATCTCGAAGCAAAGCGGCGGCACGCACCGCTTCGTGCCGTAACGTTCTCGCCGCCGACGAGGGAATGTCGATGCGCCCCGATCGCCGCCGTTTCTTGCAGAGTTCGGCCGCTATCGCTTGCGGCACCTGGCTTTCAGCGGGACGTGCTGTTGCGGAACGTGCTGTTTCAGAACAACTGCACGACGAACTTGCCCCGCGGCCCCCGGCGTTCAGCGTCGTGCCGGTCGTCGGCGACGGCCGATGGATCTGGACCGCGCCGCCGACGGATCAAACCGGCTATCTCGAGCCGCGGAAGTATCGGCTCCGGGTCGGCATCGATCTCGACGCCTCGGGCGACGCCCGCGACGTGCTGGCTTCGACCCCCGTGCCGATCGTCGTCCCCGAGCAGCAGATCACCGCCGAGCGCGTGACGACGAATCTCGGCGCGGCCGGGATAGACGGGCTGACCCCTACCGCGCGGCAACTGACGCTCGTCGTGCCGCAGTTGCCGAGCGGAGCCCGAGTTTCGGCCGTCGCCGAGTTCGAGTTGACCGTTTCGAAGCAGTACTTCGGCTACGACGCCGAGCAGTTTCCCGTCGAACAAAAAATCCCGCTCGACGTGCGGGCCGCGGGACTCGGCGACAGCCCGGGCATTCAAACGCAATCGCCGCCGTTGCTCAAACTGCTGCAGGAATTAAAAGGAAGCCGAACGCATCCGTGGCAGTTGGCTCGCAGCTTTGCCGAGTGGGTGCCGCAGCACATTCGTCCGCAACTCGGCGCGTACACGAGCGTGACGACGGCGTTGGAAAAGCGCGTCGGCGACTGCGAAGAGATGGCCGGCGTGTTCGTCGCACTCTGTCGTGCGGCCGGCATTCCGGCGCGGCTCGTTTGGATTCCGAATCACGTCTGGAGCGAGTTCTATCTGACCGATCACGAAGGACGCGGCCATTGGATTCCGGCGCACACCGCCTGCTACCCGTGGTTCGGTTGGACCGGCGTGCATGAGTTGGTGATCCAAAAAGGGGACCGCCTCCGCCTGCCGGGGAAGCCGGGACTCGTGCGGTTGCAAACCGATCGCCTCCGCTGGGGCGGCGCGAAACCGACAGCCCGCTACTGGGCGGAGTTGGAACCGCGGGCCGACGCCCCGGACGTCGACCCCGGCCCGGGCGCAAGGAGCAAAAGCCCGACCGGCGAATGGATCGTGCAGAACAAACATCCGCTGGATCGCGTGGCGCGAAGGTAATTACACCGCACGCTTCCGCACCGCAACGATCTGCAACCGCCGATAGTCGGCATACCACGCGCCGTCGTGAAACAGTTCGTCGCGCGCCGCCGCTTCGAGTCGAGCAAAGAACGCTTCGCGCCGCTCCGCAGGTACGGCATCGACCGCGGCGACCGCGAACATCGTCACCCAATTCTTCAAGCCGTCGGCCCCTTCCAAATGCGTCGGTCGGTCGAACAGTCGGGCCGACGTCGTTTCCAAACCGGCTTGTTCCAGCACCGCGGCATATTCCGCGATGCTCGGGTAATACCATGCCGGCAGCAAATCGGCCGAGGCTCCGAACTCCGGCAACACGCGCCGCAGCGCAGCGATGACGCGCGACACGTTGCCCCGTCCGCCGAACTCGGCGACGAAGCGACCTCCCGGCTTCAACGCTCTGTGTACGCACGCCGCGACGGCTTCCGGCGGACGAACCCAATGCAGCACGGCATTCGAGAAAACGGCGTCGAGCGGTTCATCGACCGTGAAGTCGCGCGCATCGGCCGTGTTGAACGTCAGCGCCGGATACAACCGCCGCGCTTCGGCGATCATTTCAAAAGACGCATCGATGCCCGAGACCGTCGCGCCGCTCTCGGCGATCTGCGCGGTCAAGCGTCCCGTGCCGCAACCGAGATCGAGAATCTTTTCACTCGGCTGCGGGCTCAGGAGTTCGACGAGCGACGCCCCATGCTTCCAGACGAACGCATGGCGATCGTCGTACAATCGCGGGTTCCAGGCCGTGTTCGCCGTGGGGTCGGATGAAGAAGCCATCGCTAGTCTCCGCTGGGTTCGCGACGCAACGTTCGGCCCGCCGCAAACTCCTCTGCCAGCCGAACGACGCTTTACGTTACGATCATAATCGACTCGTCGGACTAGGCGGAGAGGCCGACGAAAAATCGGGACTCCAGCGAGTCCTCATTTCTAGGAGCATCACTATGTTTCGTGCTTTGCTGTCCATCGTCGGTCGAATCTCGCTCGCGGCGATATTTGTGATGAGCGCCGTCGGCAACAAGATCCCCAAGTTCGACGCCGTCGCCGCATACATGGAGGCGGAGAAAGTTCCGAATCCTAAGATCGCGCTCGCCGGCGCGATCGCTTTCCTACTCGTCGGCGGCATGCTGTTGATCACCGGTTTCTGGGCTCGCTTCGGTGCGCTGCTGTTGGCGGCTTTCATCGCCGCTGCGACGTACTACTTTCACGATTTCTGGACGCTCGAAGACGTCAAAGGTCGCGAGGAGCAGATGATCCAGTTCATGAAGAACCTCTCGATCTTCGGGGCGCTGATGTTCATCGTCGCCAACGGCGGCGGGGCGGGGTGCTTTGACTTTCGCAAGCGTGAGCCGACGCCGTAGCGGCCGCCCGGGTGAGTTCATTTGGCATGCGTCGGCGGCGGAACCGCGCTTGATTCCGCGCGCCGTTGCGAGTCGAATAGGTGTACGATTCTCGCCCGCCCCGCTCGTCCTCCCGCCCCGTTGACTCGCCATGTTTCGTACTCCGCTCTTCTTCTCGGCGCTGATCTTCTCGGTGTCGCCGTTTGCGGCCGTTGCGTCGTCGTCGGCCGCCGAGTTCTCTTCGCCGCCGTCGTTCGTCAACGACGTCGAGCCGCTGCTCACGCGCCT
>CAMCTH010000235.1 GCA_945877965.1 Planctomicrobium piriforme
CTGAGCGGCGCGACGCAATCGTCGCGGCGAACGAATGATCTTGTTGATCGACAATTACGATAGCTTCGTGCACAACTTGGCCCGCTATGTGCGCCGGCTCGGGACCGATTCGCACGTCGTGCGGAACGATGCCATCGACGTAGCAGGCATTCGGGCGTTGAAACCCTGCGCGATCATTCTGTCGCCGGGGCCCTGCGATCCGGCCCAGGCCGGCTGCTCGCTGGAGGTGGTTCGAGCCTTGATGGACGAAGTGCCGATTCTAGGTATTTGCCTCGGGCATCAGGCGATCGGCGAAGCTCTCGGAGGTCGCGTCGTTCGCTCGCCGGCTCCGGTCCATGGACGAACGGCCCGCGTGACGCACGATGAATCGGGCGTTTTCGCCGGCCTGCCGTCGCCGCTGACCGTTTGCCGCTATCATTCGCTCTGCGTCGAGGAAGCGACCCTGCCGAAAGAGCTTCGCGTGACGGCGCGGTCCGCCGACGGCGTGATCATGGGCTTGCAGCATGTTCGGCGGCCCCTGTTCGGCGTGCAGTTTCATCCGGAGTCGATCTTGACCGACGGCGGCTATCGAATGTTGGGCAACTTCTTTCGTGCCGCGGGACTGCAACCGTGCGAGCCGTTGCCGGCGTTCGACGACGAGCTGGCGCCGCCGATTGCCGATGTACGTCCGTTGCCGACGGCCCCGGTGACGTTTTAACTTCGCATGATTCTCGAAGGCTTACTCACGACGACGGCGGCCGACAGCTCGGTGCATGTGGCACCGATGGGCCCGATCGTCGATGAGTCGTTGCAGACCTTTACGTTGCGGCCGTTTCAAACGTCGACGTCGTATCAGAACCTGAAGCGGACCGGCGTCGGCGTGTTTCATGTGACCGACGACGTTGAGATGCTGGCCCGCGCGGCAGTCGGCCGGCTACGCCCCGTTCCCTCGACGAAGCGTTGCCATTCGGTCAACGGTTTTGTTCTTAGCGACGCCTGCCGCTGGTTCGCGCTGAAGGTGGAAGAACTCGACGATGCCCAGGAGCGGACGACGATCGTCTGCCGTGCGATCGGGCAGGGAGAGTTGCGGCCGTTCTTTGGATTAAACCGAGCGAAGCATGCCGTCGTCGAAGCGTCGATCTTGGCGACGCGATTGCATCTGCTGGCTCACGACGAGATCGCACGGCAATTCGTCGCGTTGCGACCGCTCGTCGACAAGACCGGCGGCGCGGCGGAGTTGCGGGCCTTTGCCTTCTTGGAAGAATACGTTCGCAACGCAGGCGTACCGTTGCCGACGACCGGAGGGGCGGCATGAGTGAATCCCTTATCGTCACCGCTCCGAGCCGGTTGCACTTCGGCATGTTCTCGTTCGGCCACCCAACGCTTCGCCAGTTCGGCGGAGCCGGGGTGATGATCGACGGCTCGCCGCTGACGCTGCGGATCGATCCGAGCTCCGAGTTCGCTGCGGTCGGCTCTGCAGCCGAACGTATTCGCGGCGTGCTCGAAAGAGTTCGCGCGACCGAATGGGGGCGATCTCTGTCACCCTGTCGCCTTGAAGTGACGGCGGCGCCCCGTTCGCACGTAGGGCTAGGCAGCGGCACGCAGACGGCGTTGTCGGTCGTCGCAGGGTTACGAGCCTGGGCGAAGTTGCCGCCGCTCGAAGCGTTCGGACTCGCGGAACTCTCGGGACGCGCGCGCCGCTCGGCCGTCGGACTACATGGGTTCTTGCACGGCGGATTGATCGTCGAGGCAGGCCGATTGCCGCACGAATCGGTCGCGCCGTTGGCGGCTGCCGCCTCGTTGCCGGCCTCGTGGCGGTTCGTGTTGATTTGTCCGCGCGCCGAAGAAGGACTTTCGGGCGAACGAGAACGGGCCGCCTTTGCGACGTTGCCTCCCGTCTCTCCGGCGCTGACCGACGAGTTGTGTCGCTTGGCTTTGCTCGAACTCTTGCCGGCGGCCCGCGTCGGCGACTTTGCAGGTTTCGCCGAAGCGGCGTATCACTTTGGCGCGGCGGCTGGTCGCTGCTTCAAGAGTCATCAGGCCGGCGTCTATGCCACGGAACCGCTGGCCCGCTTGGTCGAGCGAATTCGTGCAAGCGGCGTCGCCGGGGTGGGGCAATCGTCGTGGGGCCCGACGTTGTTCACCTTGCATCCGACGGACGATGCCGCCCAACGCTTTCTCGCCGAATGCGCGAATTGGCCTGATGCCGGCGACTACGAGTTTACCCTCGCTTCCGCAAACCGGGGCGGTGCGAAGATCGAGTCGGTTTAATCGTGAAGCACTTGCTCCGCGCGCCGCGGTCGACGACATTGGTCGATGCCGTCCCGCCCATTTTTTCCCGCTAGGAACTTACCATGAAAACATCGCGTTGGATCTTTTCCGCGTTGAGCGCTCTGTTACTCAGCCTATCGTCGCACACGTTCGTTGCCGCACAAACGGCCGTCGCCGATAAAGCCGCCGAGGCACGCCAGGCGGCACTCAAACAATTCGCCGACAAGGTCGACGTTCGCTTCGACCAATCCTATGCCGGCAACGACAACCCCAAGCAACAGGTCGACGTCTACTTGCCAAAAGTACGGACCGACGACAAGCCGCTCCCGGTCGTGGTCTTCATCCACGGCGGCGGCTGGAGCGGCGGCGATCGGAAGTCGTACGTCGCGCAAGCGCTCTATCTGGTGAGCAGCGGCAAGTACGCGGCCGTTGCGGTCGGTTATCGTCTGTCGGCCGAAGTGAAGTGGCCCAATCAGATCCACGATTGCAAGGCGGCCGTTCGCTACATCCGCGGCCACGCCAAAGAGTGGAACATTGATCCGGACAAGATCGGCGTGACCGGCTCGTCGGCCGGAGGTCACTTGGTTTCGTTGCTCGGCGTGAGCGCGGGCGTGAAGGATCTCGAAGGCTCGATCGGCGACTTCACCTCGCTGCCGAGCAACGTCACGGCGGTCGTCAACTTCTGTGGTCCGAGCGACATGGCCGCGCCGCTGATGCAAGGCGAAGCGGCGAAGGTCGACGATCCGGCCGTCGCGGGCTTGCTTGGCGGCAAGATCAGCGAGCACCTCGACGCGGCCCATGCGGCCTCGCCGGTGTGGCATCTGCAGCAGAAGACTTCAAAAACGAAACCGGCGCCGATCATGACGGTTCACGGCACCAACGACGGTCGCGTCGACTTCAAGCATGCCGAATGGCTCGATGCCGCGCTGAAGCAAGCGGGCGGGTCGTCGCTGCTGATCCCGGTGCAAGGGGCAGGCCACGGCATTCCGCAAGGGCCGGAACTCTCGGGCCGCATCCGCCAATTCTGGGACCTGCACCTGCGCGGCGAGAAGAGCGAGATCTCCGCCGAGCCGATCAAGGTCGAACCCGCTCCGGCGAAGAAGTAACGTCGTCGGAACACCGACAGGCAAACAAAAGCATCCGCAGATTGCACAGATTTCGCAGATGAAGAAAAGGATTGCGATCCTCTCCTTCTTAATCTGCGAATATCTGCGTAATCTGCGGATGCCTGTTTTTAGTGACGTCGCTCTGCTTGGTGACCTAACTCGACTACTCGGCGACGACCGGTGAGATGAGCGTGCCGATTCCGGCGATGCTCGCCTTCAGCACGTCGCCCGCCTTGACGTAAGTGCCCGTCGTGTTGCCGACGCCGGCCGGCGTGCCGGTGCTGATGATGTCGCCCGGCTCGAGCGTGACGATGTTCGAGATGAACGCCACGACGGCGGCGACCGGGAAAATCTGCTGCTTCGTCGAGCCGTTCTGCTTCACCTCGTCGTTCAGCATCAGCTTCAGTTGCAGTCCCTGCGGGTCTTCGATCGCATCGGCGCTGGCGATGCACGGGCCGATCGGGCAGAACGAATCGTGCCACTTGCCGTGCTGCCAGTCGAAGAAGGCATCCTTGTCGCGCTTCTGGCGATTAGGGTTCGGGCGGAACTTGCGGTCGGAGATATCGTTGATGACCGTGTAGCCGGCGACGACTTTTAATGCGTCGCTTTCCGGCACATGCTTGCAGCGCTCGCCGATGACGATCGCGAGTTCGAGTTCCCAGTCGATCGCGTTGGGCGACACCTTCGGGATGACGACGTTCTTGCCTGGGTCGACGAGCGTGGTCGACGGCGGCTTCATGAAGACGTACGGGAAGGTGATATCGCGCTCGGTCGCTGCGCCGCCTCCTTCTTGAATGTGCTCGTTGTAGTTCCCCGCCAGCAAGAACAGTTTGTTCGGCCGCGGGATCGGCACCAGCAGTTGCACGTCGCTCGTCTTCAACTCGGCCGAGTTCGGCAGCTTGCCGTCGTTCCCTTCGACCCACGCGGCCAACTTCTTGGCGGCGGCGAAGCCCTTGCCTTTCGGCGGCAGAAAGTCGAGCAGGTCGTCGCTCGCAGGCAAGCCGAGCAGCTCATGCGTCGCCGCTTCGTAGGCGGCGACTCCGGCGGCCAACGGCACGACGGTTGACTCCGAATAAATGCCGAGTTGGGTTTTGCCGGCGTGCGTGAAACGACAGAGACGCATGAGATTCTCCGAGTGCGAATCGTTGAAAGGCGAGCCGCGGGCGCAAGCCCGCGGAATCTGTGAGGCAAGTCGAAACGACGAGCCTACCCGCGCGGCATCGCAAGTGCAACGACTTGCGGCTCGCCCGGCATGCTGCGCCGCAGTTGACCGCAGGCGGCGTCGATCTGATCCCCCTTGCGCGTTCGCACCTGCACGTTCAAACCGCCGTCGCGCAAGATTTCGAGAAACCGCTCCTGCGCTTTGTGCGACGGCTCGCGATACGGCAGGCCCGCAACGGGATTGTATGGAATCACATTGAGAAGCGCCGTTCGCCCACGCAAGATCGCCACGAGTTCCCGCGCATGCTCGGGCCGATCGTTCAGCTCGCCGAGCAGCACATACTCGAAGGTCAAACGTCGACCGTTGTCGGCAAAGAAACGATCGGCCGCGTCGATCACGGCTTGAATCGTAATCGACTTGTTGACCGGCACGATCTCGGTCCGCAACTCGTCGTTCGGAGCATGCAGCGAGACGGCGAGATGATAGTTTGTATGCAACTCGGTCAGCCGATCCATCGCCGGCGGCAGACCGACGGTGGAGATCGTCACGTGCCGGCCGCCGATGCCGAGCCCGTCGGGCCGCGTCGCTTGATCGAGTGCGGGCAAGAGCCGATCAAGGTTCGCTAACGGCTCGCCCATGCCCATCACGACGACGTTGCTCAATCGCTCTTCGGCCGTTTGCAGTCGATTCAACTGCAGCATCTGCTCGACGATCTCGCCCGTCGTCAGATTCCGGGCTACGCCGTCCAAGCCGCTCGCGCAGAAGACGCAGCCCATCGCACAGCCGACTTGCGTGCTGATGCAAATCGTGCGGCGTTTACCTTCGCGGATCAACACGCATTCGATCCGGTGCGCGTCGGGCCATTCGAGCAGCAGCTTTTCGGTGCCGTCGTCGGCCTGCTTATGAGCGACGACCTTGCCGGTGAACAACGTGAACTCGGCCGCCAGCTTCTCGCGGAGTTCGCGGGGCAGGTCGGTCATGTCGTCGAACGAGCCGGCCCGACCGGTGTACGCCCAGCGACGAATCTGCGCAGCTCGATACTTCGGCAAGCCGCGCTCTTCGAGCCACTGCTTGAGTTCGTCGTCGGTCGTGTCGAGCAGGTGTTTCACGAGTCGTACCGGAGTCTTCTACGAATGAGACGATTACATTGTCTGCGAAACGGCGGATAATCCAAGGGCTGTATCAACGAGTCATCCTAATCGCCGATTACAATTGTTACGCTAAGGATGACGAAAACAGCGACGCCGACACACCACCCAAACCACGCCCGCTTTGAAAGCAGCCCTACGGTTAGACCGGCGATACCTGCCACTAGCAGATAAACAACACCGACGACAAAAAGCATTTCACCCATAATTACCATCATCCTACCAGTCGGCGGGGTTGGGTAGAATGATTCGACGAAAGGTACCCTCTCTATGGCAAAAGCGAAATCGACGTCCGCCGTCGAACCCGATTTGGACAAAGCCCTCGATTTGGTGATGCGCCTGATGGCGGTCCCCGGCGGCAGCGGCAACGAAGGGGCGGTCATCCATCTGATCACGGCCGAACTCCGCAAAGCCGGCGCGAAGCCGGCCGATATCTCGACCGACGACGTCTACAAGCGGTCGCCGCTCGGGGGCAAGGTCGGCAATCTACTCTTCAAGTTGCCCGGCACGCAGCCCGGTCCGCGACGATTGCTGATGGCCCACATGGACACGGTGCCGCTCTGCATCGGCTGCAAGCCAGTCCGCAAAGGGGCGTTCGTTCGCTCGGCTGACAAGACGACCGGTCTCGGAGCCGACGATCGCGCGGGCTGCGCCGTTGTGCTGACCGCGGCACTCGAAATCTTGCGTCGTAAACTACCGCACCCGCCGCTAACCTTTTACTGGCCCGTGCAAGAAGAGGTCGGCTTGTTCGGCGCGCATTACATCGACCTCGCGTTGCTGGCCAAGCCGAAGCTCGCCTTCAACTGGGACGGCGGGGCGGCCGAGAAGCTGACGATCGGCGCGACGGGGGCATATCGCTTGATGATTCAGATCTCAGGACTCGCCAGCCACGCCGGCGGCGCTCCGGAAAAAGGCGTGAGTGCTATTACGATCGCCGGCCTCGCCATCGCGAAGCTCCACCAACACGGCTGGCTCGGGCTCATCGAACGCGACGGCATTCGCGGGACCGCGAACATCGGGGTGATTCGCGGCGGCGATGCCACGAACGTCATCACGGACCGCGTCGACCTGAAGGCCGAATGCCGCAGCCACGATCCGATGTTCCGCAAGCGGATCCTGGCCGAGATTGTCGCCGCGTTTCGCGAAGCCTCGACGGCCGTCGAGAGCAGCGACGGCACCACGGGCAAAATCAAAATCGAAACGCGGCTGGATTACGAGTCGTTCAAGCTGGCCGACGACGAAGATTGCGTATTGGCCGCAGAACGGGCCGCAACCGACGTAGGCCTCACGCCGATCCGCGCCGTCAGCAACGGCGGACTCGACGCCAACTGGCTCTCGGCCCGCGGCATTCCGACCGTCACGCTCGGCTGCGGCCAGATGAACGTCCACACGGTGAACGAACGATTGAACATCCGCGAATTTACGGCAGCATGCCGAATCGGACTACGGCTCGCGACGGGGATTTGATTTCGAAGCAACAAAACACCCCCGAGCTTGCGCTCGGGGCTCGCCTCAGCGACTGTCAACTGCCCTCTGTCAACCGTCAACTCTCACGCTCCATGCACCTCGACGACGAAGTTTGTCTCTGC
>CAMCTH010000236.1 GCA_945877965.1 Planctomicrobium piriforme
CGAAGGCGTTCCCTACATGCGTCTGCGACGATGGCGGTTCGCTTAGCCGTTGCTGTTCGAGTGGCGGACGATGTTGTTTTCGACCATGTAGATCACTTCTTCGGCGATGTGCGTCGCCATGTCGCCGAGGCGTTCGAGGTTGCGGGCCACCGAGTGGAGTTTGAGCAACGCTTCGAGTTGGTCCGGATGCTGACGCATGCCGCTACGCAGCTCAGCGTAGAGCGCGTCTTTGAGATTATCGACCCGGTCGTCGTCTTCGAGAACGCCGCGGGCCAACTCGACGTCGCCGTTCACGAAGGCGTCCATGCTCCGCTTGACCATGCTCCGCGAAATGTCGGCGATCTCGCGGAAGTCGCAGCGGACGTCGGGCTGCGGGACGCCGCATAAATAGATGACGTTCTTACCGATCTTCTTGGCTAAATCGCCCATTCGCTCTAGATCGTTGTTGATCTTCAGCGTGGCGACGACGAATCGCAGATCGCTCGCGACCGGCTGTTGCAGGGCGAGGATGGTGAGACACTCGGCTTCGACGGCGATTTCGAGGTTATCGATCTCGGTGTCGGCGGCAACCACTTCTGCGGCTAGCCGAGCATCGCGTTGCGCCAGGGCCGAAACCACCTTGGCGACCGACTCTTCGACCGTCGAGCTCAGAAACAGCAACTGCTGCTTCAGTTCGTGCAGCAACCGAGGCAAAGCAGCTGACATCGCCACAGAGTGTCCGTCCAAAAAAGAGAGCGGTTCCGTTCCACCGAGCCGCGAGAAGGGCCGCGGCCCGACGCATTGAGTAAGCCTATCGTTGAAGGCCGAGGCCGTAAAGTATTTTTCATCCGGAGCGCGGCGATACCTTCCGGCAAAGAGTAGCTTGACGCGCCGAGTTCGTTATACTCAGCGACGACTTTACCGCCACGCGGAGTCGGTCCGATGCTCGTCTTATCACGAAAATCGAATCAATCGCTCATCATCGACGGCGACGTCACGGTGACCGTCGTCGAGATCGGCGCCGACTTCGTGCGGCTGGCCGTGGCTGCGCCGAATGAGCCCGACGTGCGCCGTCGCTATCCGCAGGCGCTCGACGTCGATCGCGCCGATGCGGGACGTCCGGTGATCGTAACGCTCTCGCTCCATCATGCGGCCATTCTCGACCGGCTGCGTCGCGGCATGACGGACGACGAAACCGTGCCGCCGTCTCGCGACGATGCGCTCGGTGCACTGCTCGACGCCGTTGCCGAGAGCGACGACTTCCCGGCGGTGCGAGTCCCCTCGCGCGGCGCGACGTCGTAGTCGCACCGGACTTCATCATCAATAAAAAAACGGGGCGGCGTGCATTGGCACACCGCCCCGGCGGCACCCCCCGCGCCGCTTGATCTCTACGTGATTTATGTTTATGCCGTCACCAGGCAGCGGTTCGTCGCGGCTTGGTGTTCGAACCGGTCTTCTCGGACGTGGTTGATTTGTCGTCGGCTTCCGCCTTTGCCAGAAACTCGGCGACGGCCGGCGGCGGACGGAGCGTCGGATCCAAACGTCGCGCTTCGGCCAACTCGCGGCGGGCGTCGTCGAGGCGTCCCTGTCGGGCCAGGATGATGCCGAGGTTGTTGTGCGCGGCAGCCGTTCCGGCCGCGCGCTCGAAGGCGGCGAACGCCTCGTCGTGCTGCTTTTGCTCGGCTAACGACAAGCCTAGATTGACCCAGGCTCGTTTGTGATCGGGTGATAAGCGAATGGCTTCGCGGGCGGCGTCTTCGGCTTTCGCATACTCGCCTCGTTGGAAACGGAACGAGGCGGCGTCGTTCCAGAGGTCGGCGTGTTGCGGTTCTTCTTTCAACGCAACGGTGAACTCGACGGCGGCGCGATCGACGTCGCCCGTCCGTTGATAGAGCACGGCCAAATGCCGAGCGACGCCGGGGAGTTGCGGTTCGAACGTCCGGGCTCGTTCGTACTGCTCGATGGCGGCGAGGTCTTGATCGTGCGCTTCCATCTCGCGCGCCGCTTTCAAGCAATCTTCGGCCGACTGCGAGTGCGACGGCAGCGACTTCTCGGCGGCGATCCCCGTCGGGGCGTCGGTGACGACGACCGTCGCATCGCGATCGCGCGGCCCGGCCAGGCGAACCTGCGGCAGCGAGAACGGCGAGATCGTGCAACCCAGACTCACCGTGCAAACGGTCGCGAGCAGGCAACGACGAAGTAAAGCGAAACGAATGCGCATGAGCCCATCAATCGAACAGGAACACTTCACGACGATGCAATGCAGCGGCCCCGCGCGTACGGTCAGACGAACTCCTCGTCGCGGAACGGGTTCCGGCGAGACGGTCGTCGCAACCGGCGGCTGCCGGCGTCGCTTGCAGTTCCGGTTGCGTAAACTTGGCAAAGTTTGCGGCCTCCGGAGCGAGAGTTAGAATCGGACTTCCGCGAGCGGAACTTTCGCCAAACTGTCGCGAGGTCTCGTTCTTCTGAGGGATTGGTATTCACGAATGCGTAACTGCCGGCGATGCCGGCTTCGCGCGTCTCGGGTTCGCGTTCGTGCGTGACTGGCCGATTCCCGTCGACAACCGCCTCGAATCCGAGCGAATTGCCGTGGGGCGTACGATGTCGTTGGGGCATAATCCCGCGCAGCATCGCTCCGCTTCGCCGTCGCATAAGGAACCGCAACATGACGACCGCCGGCGCTTCGAATCCGTCGATCGGCGAGTACCTGATTCGCCGCCTGCAAGAACTCGGCCTCCGCGACATGTTCGGCATTCCGGGCGACTACGTGCTCGGCTTCTACTCGATGTTGGAGAAGTCGCCGATCCGCGTCATCGGTTCTTGCAAGGAAGATCACGCCGGCTTTGCGGCCGATGCCTACGCGCGGGTCAACGGTCTCGGCGCGGTCTGCGTTACTTACTGCGTCGGCGGGTTGAGCCTGACGAACTCCGTCGCCGGCGCGTATGCCGAGAAGTCGCCGGTCGTGGTGATCTCGGGCTCGCCCGGCTTGTGCGAGCGCCCGAACAATCCGTTGCTGCATCACAAGGTCCGTGACTTCCGGACGCAGTACGAAGTCTTCGAAAAAATCTGCGTCGCCTGCGCCGAGTTGAACGATCCCGCGACGGCGTTTCGCGAAATCGATCGGGTCCTCGACGCCGTCATTCGCTACAAACGTCCAGGCTACATCGAACTGCCGCGCGATCAGGTCAAAGTCGTGCCGCCGGTCGTGCAAGAGTTCCATCGGACCGAACCGACGACCAGCGTCGACGCGCTCAACGAAGCGGTCGGCGAAGCGTCGCGATTGCTGGCCGCCGCCGAACGTCCGCTGATCTTGGCCGGCGTCGAGATTCATCGTTTCGGTCTGCACGATCAACTGCTGGCGCTGGCCGAAACACTCCAGATTCCGATCGCGACGACGATCTTGGGGAAGAGCGTCATCTCGGAAAAGCATCCCCTGTATGTTGGGCTGTACGAAGGGGCGATGGGGCGCGATGAGGTGACCGAGTACGTCGAGCAGAGCGATTGCACGCTGCTGCTCGGCACGTTCATGACCGACATCAACCTCGGCATCAACACGGCCAATCTCGATCCGGGCCGCTGCATTTATGCGACGAGCGAACAGCTGCGGATTCGGCATCACCACTATCACGACGTGCTGCTCTCCGACTTCATTCAAGGGCTGACCGCAGCGAAGCCGACCGTGATCAAGCGCCCGCTGCTCAAGCGACCCAAGCAGAACGGCGGGAAGTTCGAGCTAAAGCCGAGCGAGCCGATCACGATTGCCAGGTTGATCGCCCGCTTAGATGAAGCGCTCGATGAGAATACGATCGTCGTGTCCGACGTCGGCGATGCTTTGTTCGCCTCGTCGGAACTGACGATGCACGGTCGGACCGAGTACATCGGCCCGGCGTATTACACGTCGATGGGCTTTGCAGTCCCGGCGGCTCTCGGAGCGAACGTCGCCAAGCACGGCGTGCGGACCGTGGCCCTCGTCGGCGACGGTGCGTTCCAGATGACGGGACAGGAACTGTCGACGATCATCCGGCACAACTTCCATCACATCTGTATCGTGCTCGACAACAAGGGGTACGGCACCGAACGGTTCCTGCATCCCGGCGACTTCAACGAAATCAACCCGTGGCAGTACCACAAACTGCCGGAAGTTTACGGCGGCGGTCGCGGTTATGAAGTGCGGACCGAGGGGGATTTCGACTCGGCGCTGAGTAAAGCCTGGAACGAACCGGGTGTGAGCTTGATCCAAGTCCACCTGAACGCGACCGACAAGAGCCAGGCGCTCGGACGCTTAGCGGAACGATTGAGTAAGAAGGTGTGACGCACGCCGCCACACGCGACACCACAAGCGATCCGCACTGCAGCTCGCTTGCGGTTTCGCGGAGAAGAGTTACTTCACCGGTGCGCTCACATCCTCAACCTGCTCCGCCCCTTGCATCGAGATCGTGCGGATCTCGGGGACGTCGAAATTCACCTTCGTCAGATCGACCATGCGAATGCGGCTGTTGTCGAACGTGCGGAAGTAATAGCGACGATTTTTCAAATCGGCGGCCGCCGTCCAGAGCGTGTACTCAGCGACGGTCTGGCCCCCTTCGACCCCGCGGACCGCCCCCTTCGGAATGTCGAACTGATTGAGAATGTGGAATGCCTGCAAGATGCCTTCGTCGGCCGTCGCGACGGGGAGTGCACTGTGCGCGAAGGCGACGGCGCGGACGAACCGCGACGGCGGCGTGAAGTCGCCCGGCAATCCGCGCATGCCGCTCCCTTGACCGAAGCTCTTGATCGCGTCGCCGTGCAGGTTCACCTGCGGCACGTTGTTGATCGTCAGGTTTACGTAGTTACTTAGGTTCGTCAGGTGCCAGTCGAACGACGGCGAGTTCGCCATGACGCCGAGCGGGTTCTCATAAATCTTCAGTTCACCGTTGATGTGCTCCAGTACGACGCACTTGCCCGATGCATCGGTGACTATGAAGTGCGCAGGCGGCACGATCCCCATCTCTTTCTGTACGACGTCGCCGACGACGACATCCTTCGCCGCGATAACTGCTTCATCGACGTTCGCGCAAGTGCCGAGCAAGAAGACGCCGAATTCCCACGGAGCGATCGAGCGATCGACGTTCTCCGGCGTCACGGTTTGATAGCCGGCATAGCCGGGGAAGTAGAACAGACCGACCTGGAGGCCTTGTTCATTCATCCCGTCCATCGTCACGGGCATGGAGAAGGCGTTGATGCCGACGACGCCGTACTTCGTCGTCCACTTTTTGCCGGGAGCGCCGTTCGACGTCGTGCCGACATACTGTTTGCCGCGCGGGATGACGATGCAGTTCGACTTCATATCCATCGCGAACTCGAGCGTTCGCGCGAACACGATGGCGCCGTCTTGCGGCTTGAGCGTAATGCCGGTGCAGGCGAACCCCATCGAGGCCCCGAGGCCCAGCAACGCGACGATCAGTGCCGGAACGCTCACGCGAGATAAACGCTTCATGACGAACTCACTAAGCAAAGGGAACGAAAGTTCGGGCTCGTCGAAGGATAGCTCACGGTTAACGGCGCGATGCCGGAACGTCGAGATTTATCGTTAAATTCGCCGCGCGAAACCGCAAGCGAGCCCACGGACCTTGCAGCTACACCGTCGTTGCGGTTCGATTGCGGTTTCACGCGCAACTACGACGCCTTAATCGCGTGGATCAGGTCGAGCACGGCCTTTTTGCCGTCGGCGAAGTACATCAACGTGTTCTCGCCGGCGAACAGCGGGTTGGCGATTCCTGCGAAGCCGGGGCTGAGGCTCCGCTTCACCACGATCACCGTCCGAGCCTGGTCGACGTTCAAGATCGGCATCCCTGCGATCGGGCTCTTGGGATCGGTGCGGGCCAGCGGGTTCACGACGTCGTTCGCGCCGATGACGATCGCGACGTCGGTCTCCGGAAAGAGCGGATTGATTTCGTCCATCTCTTTCATCTGATCGTACGGCACGTTCGCCTCGGCCAGCAGGACGTTCATGTGCCCCGGCATTCGGCCCGCGACGGGATGGATGGCGTACAACACCTCGCAACCCTTCGACTGCAGCACGTTGGCGAGATCGCGCACGGCATGTTGTGCTTGTGCGACGGCCAGTCCGTAGCCCGGGACGATGATCACGCGCCGCGCCGAGTCGAACAACATCGCGAGTTCGTCGGGCCCCGCTGCTTTGACTTTCCCTTCGTAAACGTCGTCGTCTTTTTTGCCCGAGTCGGTCGTCGTGCCGAAGCCGCCGAACAGGACGTTCGTCAGCGAGCGGTTCATCGCCTTGCACATGATCTGGCAGAGGATGATGCCGCTCGCGCCGACGAGCGAGCCGCTGATGACCAGGACGTTGTTGTCGATGACGAAACCGGAGGCCGCGGCTGCGATGCCCGAGTAGCTGTTGAGCAAGCAGATAACGACCGGCATGTCGGCCCCGCCGATCGGCAAGGTGAGGAGCGTGCCGAGTACCGAGGCCGTGATGACGAGCAGCCAGTAGACGTACCAAGACTCGGGCGACGCCGCGAGCCAAACGGCCAACAGCAGCGTCAGCAGGCCGAGCGCGGCATTCGCGGCATGGCGACCGTTGAAGAGCAGCGGTTTCTTAAACGCTTCGAGTTCTTGCAGTTTGGCGTACGCCGCGAGCGAGCCCCAAAACGTGATCGCCCCGATGATGCCGGTGGCGGCCGTCGCGATGATCGTTTGGCCGTAAGCAGGCAAGCTGCCGCCGTGATGCAGCACGGCATGCAACTCCGCTCCCGCGACGAGCAGCGAAGCCGCGCCGCCGAAGCCGTTCAAGAGCGCGACCATTTGCGGCATCGCCGTCATGGGGACTTGGATCGCCAGCCAAGCGCCGACGGCGCTGCCGATCGCCAAGGCCGAGAGGACCCAAACGGTTCCCCAGACGCTCGTCTCGCGAGCAGTTGCCAGCGGATACTCATAGAACGCGGCGACGACGGCGATCGCCATGCCAACCGCGCCGAGCAGGTTTCCCTGCGTGGCGGTCCGCGGATGAGCCATCTTCTTGAACGCCACGATGAACAACATCGATGCGACGAGATACGCGAGATTCAACCAAGCGGAGGACATGTCGATTCCGGGTCGTTCGAGGTGGTTGGTTCATCACCCGCGGACTTCCGTCCGCGGCTCGCCTTATCGTTTCTTAAACATCATCAGCATGCGGTGCGTGACTAAAAACCCGCCGACGACGTTGATCATGGCGAAGATCGTCGCCACGAAGCCGAGCGTCGTGCTGAACCAGCCGGCCAGCGACC
>CAMCTH010000237.1 GCA_945877965.1 Planctomicrobium piriforme
GTCTCGCCGGCGTCGACGTAGCCGATGCGACCGCCGTAGCTATAGACGGCGTTGCTCAGTTGGTTGACGCCCAGGCCCCAACGGGCGACGTCGACTTGGTGGATGCCTTGGTTGCCGAGGTCGCCGTTGCCGGTGCTCCAGACCCAGTGCCAATCGTAGTGCAGCTTCGGGCGGAAGAGCGGGTCCATCGGGGCCGGGCCGCACCACATGTCGTAGTTGACCGTCGACGGAACTTCGTACGTGCCCTTCTCGCCGATCGAGTTGCGGGTCTTGTAGCAGAGGCCGCGGGCGACTTTCACCTCGCCGATCTTGCCGGCCTTCACGTATTCGATCGCCCCCTTCGAGCCGGGCATCGAACGGCATTGCGTGCCGGTTTGGCAGATCTTGTTGTACTTGCGAGCCGCTTCGACGACGCGACGTCCTTCGCTGACGTTATGGCTGACCGGCTTTTCGACATAGACGTCCTTGCCGGCTTGCAGAGCCCAAATCGCGCCGAGCGAGTGCCAGTGGTTCGGCGTCGCAATGCTGACGATGTTGAGTTCTTTGTCTTCGAGCGCCTTGCGGAGGTCGGTCGTGAACTTCGGCTTCACGCCTCCTTGACGCTTGGCGATGTCTTCAACGCGTTGTTCGCCGACGCTCGTGTCAACGTCGACGACCCAGGTGATCAGCGTGTCGTTGCGACCGGTGTAGCCGCCGACGTGGCTCATGCCGCGCCCCTTCACCCCGACGACCGCGCAGTTCAGACGGTCGGCCGGGTTGGTGCTCCCTTGCTTTTTCGGCTTCTCATCGGCGGCAAGCAGCGACGAGGCGGAACCGGCGCCGACGGCGAGGGCCGCGGCGAACATCGAGTCCTCAAGAAATTGACGACGATCGTAACGACTCATAGCACAGGCTCCTGGCCGAAGAGGGAGGGAGAGATTGCAGGCGGGTAGGCGAACTGAGTCCTACCAGCTTACCAAGGGGCGAAATGAGGGGCAATAAATCGGCCGCGGGGCGAAAGCCGCGTTATACCGCAATGATCTGTAGGGAACGCCCTCTGTGGCGTTCCGATGGAGCGGGTACTCGGGGCGCGGAACGCCACAGAGGGCGTTCCCTACAGGAGCCTAGACTCGCGATTAAATCAATTCGCCCACAGCTGCCACACCGTCACCGCCACGCCGAGTGGGATGCACCACCAGGCGAACAGGTGCAGGCGTCCGCCCCGCAGCGACGCCAGTAACCATCGCAGGGCCGCAAAGCCGACGAGGCACGAGACGACCGCTCCTACGACAAGATGGCCGGGCTCGTAGCCGCTTTCGCCGCCGTTCTTCAACAGTTGCACGAATTTGACGAACACGACGCCGCCGACCGCCGGCACCGAGAGGAGGAACGAAAAGTTGGCCGCGTCGGCCCGACGGAGCCCGCAGAGTCGCAGTCCCGACGCGATGGTCGACCCGCTTCGCGAAACCCCCGGCAAGGCGGCGACAGCCTGAAACGAACCGATCAGCAAGGCCTGGGCGTAGCTCAACTCCTGATAGGTTCGCTTGCCGGCTTCGTCGGCCTGTTCGTACTTCCGCATCCAGAGCAGTACCAAGCCGGTGACGATCAGCCCCAGGCCGGCCGCCAGCGGACTTTCCAACAGCGGCTCGAACCACTTTTCGAGGGCAAGCCCGAAGAGGCCGACCGGGATCGTGCCGACGATGAGCAGCGGCACCACGCGACGATCGACCGTCGCGAGCCGAACGATCTGCTTCCAGAAGACGACCAACACCGTCAGCAGCGTGCCGGCGTGCAGCACGATGGTGAGCGTGAGCTGCTTGCCCCCCAACTCATGGCCGGTCACCGCTTCAAACAAGGCGGCCGCCACGAGCAGATGCCCGTCGGAGCTGATCGGCAGGAACTCGGTCAGTCCCTGCACGACGGCCAAGATGATGATGCGGAGCAGGTCCATCGTCGGGGTCGGTACACGTTTCGGGGGGTGAAAATGGAACGGCCAAGTATACCCTGCCCCTCGCGCGCCCCGACGAATCGCAGGCCCGGAATGATGCGAACTTGCTCCTGACACGCCCTGCCGTAACGAACGCAACGACCGTGCGGCCCGCCGCCGTCTTCTGGTTCTGCTTTGCGACGCCTCCCTTTTACCCTTGGCCGGCGTTTGGCATAATGCGTTCCATCGTCACCCCGCTCTGCGGCGCGTTCTTGCGCTCGCGTCTTGTGCCGAGTCACCCCCGGAGGAATCGATGTTCAAGTGCCTGAGTCCCGAGTCGCTCGGTTTGTCGGCCGCCGCCAATGAGTTGATCGAGCCGGCGTTGTCGAATGGCTTCAAGGGTCTGGAACTCGACATCGTTCCGTTTGCCGCGCTGGCCGAACGCGAAGGTCTGCCGACCGCGCGCCGCCTGCTCGATAGCGCCAAGCTAAAGCTCGGCTACTTCCGCTTGCCGGTCGATCTCGAAGCGCCCGATGCCGAATACAAAGCGGCGCTCGAGAAGTTGAAGGCCTACGCGCAGTTGGCCTCCGACATGAACTGCACGCGCTGCGTCGTCACGCTCGCGCCGGCCAACGACTCGCGCCCGATCCATCAGAACTTCGAACATTATCGTCAACGCCTCACGGCCTGTGCCAAGGCGCTCGACGAACACGGCATTCAACTCGGCATCGGCTTCTGCGCCACGCCCGACGCTCGCGAAGGCAAGGACTTCGAGTTCATCCACTCGTTCGACGCGATGAACTTGCTGCTCGGCATGGTCGGCGCGAAGAACGTCGGCCTGTCGGTCGACCTCTTCGAGTTGTGGGCTTGCGGCTCGTCCTTCGACGCGGTGAAGAAGACGAACATGAAGATCGTCGCCGTGTTCGTCGCCGATGCCGCCGCCGGAGTCGCCCCGGCTGATGCTCAACAGAACAGCCGCGTCCTGCCGGGTGAGACCGGCGCGATCGACACGGCCGCCGCGCTGACGGCCTTGGCCGAAGCCGGTTACGAAGGCCCGATCACACCCCGCGTCCATTCGGATCGTTTCAAACTGACGGGCCGCGCCGCGATCTTCAAGATGGCGACCGAAAAACTCGACGCCGCCTGGAAAGCCGCCGGCCTCTCCGCCGCCGGCAAACTCGCGACGGTAAAGCGGTAACGGATTCGAAGTCTCGCGCTCGTCGGCAAGGATGGTCGCGGCATGTTTCACTACGACCGCGGCCTCAAAATTACGCGGGGCGATTTGGCCGTTGATTTTAAGCGTCGCGCGCCGCGGGCGTTTGTGTCGCATGCGCATAACGACCACATGGCCCGGCACATGCTGGCCCTCTGCACGCCGACGACGGGGCAGTTGTATCAGTTGCGGCTCGGTGCGCGCGACGTTCTCGAACTGCCGTTTCGCACGCCGTTGGAATGGGGCGGGCTGCGGCTCACTACGTTTCCCGCCGGCCATTGTTGGGGCTCGGCCATGTTGTTGGCCGAAGACGGCGATCAGTCGCTGCTCTACACCGGCGACTTCAAACTCGTCCCCTCGGCAACCAGCGAACTGGCCGAACTTCCGCGGGCCGACATCCTCGTGCTCGAAAGCACCTATGGCGATCCGCAGTATCGTTTCGCCCCGCGGGCCGAACTCGTCGGCCAGTTGATCGACGTCGTTCGCAAAGCGTTGACGGACGGCAGGACGCCGGTGATCGAAGCCTACGCGCTCGGCAAGGCGCAAGAGGTAACCAAACTGCTCACCGATCACGGCATCCCGGTGCTGCAATCGAAAGCGGTGTACGAAGTAAGTTGCGTTTATGAAAAGTGTGGCATGAAGCTCGGCAATTTCCGGTTGTTCGAGAACGTGCCGCTCGACGGTCACGCCGTCGTTGCGCCGCCGGGGATGCATCGCGGGGCGGGACTGCAAGGCGTGCGACGCCCGACGCGGATCGCGGTGACCGGTTGGGCCCTCGACCCCGCCTCGCGCCGTCGGACCGGCTTCGATCATGCCGTGCCGCTGTCGGATCATGCCGATTTCGGCGAACTGCTCGAAGCGGTCGAGCGGGTCGGAGCTCGCGAAATCTACTGCACCCATGGACCGGAGTCGTTCGTCGACGAACTTCGCAACCGCGGCTTCAACGCCTTCCGCCTCGGCAAAGTGCCGGCAACGACGCGACTGCTCTTTTAGTCGCACTGTCACGATGGACACTCCGAATCGACGGCGATGGTAAACGGCGCAAACTCTGTGCCCGGCCGCGAATGAAAAATCGGCATAGTCGGCACATTTGATTGAGCGTCGTCCGCGCGGCATGACGATGCCAACGATAACCGGCTCGCCCTGCGCGCCGCGTCGTCGAAACTCGTCTCACTCTGCTAGCGATTGCGTGCCGGCATGATCATGAAACACGATTGGAATCTGAAGTGCCGAATGACCGCAGCTTTCGGCGGAGCGCTGCTCGCCGCGACCTGCGGTTGCGAGAACTCAACTCGTACCGATCGAGCCGAGTACTACGAAGCCGATGCGTACGTCGTTGAAGACGAAGAGACGGTCGCAACGTCGCGTACGCTTTCGGTTGCTCGTCCGACCGGGGCCCGCACGACGGCGAAACTCGACCGCACGAAGGGCCTGCGTTTCGACACGGCCGCCGAGACCAAGACGGCGACGAATCGCTCGGTCGATCCACCCCTTTCGCAGCCGATTGCGACGCCGCTGCCGGCCCAAATCATTGCGACGGCGGAAGCCGAGTCGACTCCACAACCGGCGACTTACGTTCCCAGCGCGCCCGCCGTTACGACGGTTGCATCTGCTGCGGCTACGGTTCACGCCGCGACCGCCGCTCCAGTCGTGCCGACCGCGCCGGTCTCCGCAGTTCAGACCGCCGCATTCGACGTCGCCGGAGCGTTACAGCAGGCCGACGAACATAATCGTCGCGGTGCCGCCGCCGCGGCGAAAGGCGCGTGGTACACAGCCCGCGCGGAGTTCAGCGAAGCGTTGAATCTCATTGCCGCCGCCTTCGACGCGACGGAGTCGTCAACCCGTCGCAGCGGTTCGCTTTCGGCAGGTTACACCGCGTTGAGCGAGGCCGAAGAATTCGCGACCCGCACGACGCGCAACATCGCTGCCCCGGCCGCAACGCTCACGCATCATCGAACCGCACCGTTCGTCGGACCGTTTCCGCCGAACGTCTCGCCTGCGACGTTGCGTGCAGCCTACTTGCAATTCGCTTCCGAACGATTGAGCGAGGCTGCTACCGGTTGCGAGGCCGGCTCCGTTGCTCTGCACGGTCTCGGCAAAGTTCATAACGCCGCCGGTTCGACGATCGTCGATCCGCGTGCGAAGGCTCGCGTCTATTACGAAGCAGCGCTCGCCGTCGGTCCCGGCAACTTCTTGGCGGCGAACGATCTGGCCGTGTTACTCGCGGAAGAGGGACGACTCGAAGAGGCTCGCAACGTGTTGCACGCGGCGTTGCGACAATCGTCGCAGCCCGCCATGTGGAACAATCTAGCCGCCGTGCACGAACGTCTCGGCCAGCCTGAGTTGGCGCAGATGGCGCGTCGAGAAGCCTCCGTCGCCGAACGTCGCGCCGCCGCAGTTCCAGGCAGCGTGCTGCCGACCAACAACGTGGCTTGGCTCGATGCGCGAAGTTTCGCCGCCACGAGTCAGACCGCTCCGGAATCGCCGCCGCTGCAGGTCGCCGGCAAACCGACCGTGCGGCAAACGACGGCGACCGCACCGATCCCGGCCGTTCCGAATGCCATCGGCCCGAACTCCGGCGTGCCGCAATCGGCGATTCGTCCCTCCGTCGGCGGAACGCCGCGACCGGTCAATCGAGCCCTCGCCTACTAACGCAGCGTGTGCGAATCACCTCGTCCTCGCGACGCCGACCACTCACATTCCAACCTTGCAAGCTGATTACCGATGAAGTCTCGCTCGGAAATCTCGCCGCCGTCACGTCGCCGCCTCGGCTGGGCGTGGCTGCTCGTCGCATCGGCGTTGGTCGTTCCGGCGGCCGCCGGTTGGTGGCCGTTGAAAAAGTCGGAGTCGCAGCCGATCCAGCCGGTTAGTCATGTCGAGTACGTCGAATCGACGCCGACCGACGTGACCCAAGAATATCTGCCGACGGAGTCCTCGCCGGAATTGACAGGCGGCTACTTCGGTGGGCCGTCGCCGGCCGCACCGCATCCGATCCACGGCGTCGATTGCGTCGGCAACTGTTGCGCCGAAGCCGGCTGGGGGGCGGCCCGACCGCTCGACTTTCAACCGTTCGCGCAGGGCGAATACGTCGGCCATGCCCGCAGCGCGCATGTCCATGAGTATCGACTCCGCGTCGACGACGTCCTCGAATTCGTCTTCCGCCTCACTCGCGAAGAAACGACCCGCCCCTACCGGCTCAACGTCGGCGATGAAGTCCGCGTCGAATCGTTCAGCGACCCGACGCTGAATCGCGATCTGCTCATCCAGCCCGACGGTTCGATCACCTTGCGTTTGCTCGGTCAAATGAAGGCGACGAAGCTGACCGTCGACGAACTGCGTCAAGAATTGGACCAGGCCTACTCGAAGTACTACAAGATTCCGGCCGTCACGGTCACGCCGCTCCGGGTAAACACGAAACTCGAAGACTTGCGCGCGACGGTCGACGCTCGGGCCGGCGCGGGGGGACAGAATCGTCAGGCCCGCGTGACGCCGGAAGGGACGATCGCGCTGCCGGCCATCGGCTCGGTGCCGGTGCAAGGGATGACGCTCACCGAGTTGAAGCGCGAACTCGACGAACGTTTCGCCGCCGAGGTCGAAGGTATCGAAGTGACGCCGGTGCTGCTGACTCGCGCGCCGCGCTATGCCTATGTGCTGGGCGAAGTGAAGTTGCCGGGACGTTACACGCTCGAAGCGCCGACGACGGTTATGCAGATGATTGCGCTGGCTGGCGGTTGGAACGTCGGGGCCAACACGCGGCAGATCGTCGTGTTTCGCCGCGGCGACGACTGGCGATTGCTGGCGACGATGCTCGATCTTCGCGGCGCGTTGTACGGCAAAATGCCCTGTCCGGCCGACGAGATCTGGGTCAACGACGCCGATCTGATCATCATCCCGAAATCGCCGATCTTGGTGGCCGACGACTTCATTAACCTCGTCTTCACCCGCGGGATCTACGGGGTCGCGCCGTACAACGTCAGTACGGCCTTCTCGTTCTTCAATCAGCTACCCTAAGCTGAGATCATCGTCGGCGGGATCGACGGGCTTGCGGAGCATGTCGGCCGCCAACTGCTCGATCATGTCGACCGGCGCGGCCGGCTGAGA
>CAMCTH010000238.1 GCA_945877965.1 Planctomicrobium piriforme
CAGGACCGCTTGCAGTCGTGCCCCATACTTCTTGAGATCGCGGCTGAATTTGTCGAACGTCGTCGCTAAGTCCGGCATCTGTTGCGTGTCGGGCTGCGGTTGCAGGCCGATGAGTTCTTTGACGACGTCGAGTTCGGCCTGCACATCGGCGAAAGCCTGTTCGGCCGCCGCGGCTCGCTTTCGTTCCGTCTCGGCCTGGATTCGCAACTCGCGGACGTTTGAACTCGTCAGCAGGGCGGAACCCGTCGAGACGACGGTCAGGATCACGAAGACGATGATCGCCACCTGCACACCTTGGTTTTGCTTACGGTCGGCCATGAGCGTCGCTCCTAGAGAAGAGGGACCGGCGAAGATCGAACAGAAGTGAGCGGACAACGATAAATCGTCGGAGAAGTGTTGGGGTCGGCCGAGTCCGCACGGCGATCGGTGCGCGGACCTTTGCCCCGCTAGGAATGGGCCGCGTCGAAGCGAAACGAAACAGATTCCGTTCGCCGGCCGGCAACGGGGCGAATTCCGGAACTGAAATCGGTAGAATCGTCGGCCGACGAAGTTCCCCTTTGCAGCAAGAGAGTTGCCGTGGCCAAACGTAGCCGATCGAAAGACGCCGGACCGAGCCTGTTTGCCGAGCAAGAGCAGGAAGAAGCGCGGAGTGAGGAGAATACGGCCGTGGCCGAAGCCCGCTCCAGTGCATCATCCGCCGCTTCCGACAGTTCCGCGCTCCGCGCTCCGAGCTCCGCGCTCGACGACGGTCCCGCCTCGCCTGCCGGCAAGACCGTCTGGGTCATCGATGCGAACTCGTTGATCTTCCAGGTCTTCCATGCCATCCCCGAGATGACGAGTCCGCAGGGGCAGCCGGTCAACGCGGTGTTTGGCTTCACGCGCGATCTGCTCTATCTGCTCGAAGTGAAGAAGCCCGACTACTGGATCTGCGCCTTCGATCTGCACGAACCGACGTTCCGCCATGTCCGCTATCCCGAGTACAAGGCGCATCGCTCAGAGTGCCCGCCGGAGTTGATCCCGCAGTTTCCGTTGATTCGCCGGATGATCGAGGCGATGGGTCTGCCGATCTTGGAGCATCCCGACTTCGAAGCCGACGACGTGCTGGCGACTGTCGCGCATCAGACCGAAGAGCAGGGGGGCGAGTGTTTTCTCGTGACGGCCGACAAGGACGCGCGGCAACTACTGAGCGATCGCGTCAAGATTTTCAACGTCCGCAAGCAGCAGCTGTACGACGCGACGGCCTTGGCGACCGACTGGGGCGTTCGGCCCGAGCAGGTCGTCGACTTTCAGGCGTTGGTCGGCGACTCGGTCGACGGCGTGCCGGGCGTGCCGCAGATCGGGCCTAAGGCGGCCAAGGAGTTGCTAGAGAAATACAACACGCTCGACGGCGTCTACGAACATGTCGAAGAGATCACCGCCAAGGCCCGCAAGGCGACGCTGATCGAGAACAAAGAGAAGGCGTATCTGAGCCAAGAGTTGGTCCGGCTCGAACGGGCGATGCCGATCGAGATCGATTGGTCGGCGGCCCGCGCGGGCCAGGTCGACGGCGCGGCGTGCGTCGCGATCGCCACCGAGCTCGGCTTCCACGCGATCACGCAAAAGTTCCGGACGTACGAGAAAGCGATCGCCGGCGGACGCGATTGGCAGGCGAACTACAAGACCGTCGCGACGGTCGAAGAACTGCAATCGCTCGTGCCGCAGATGCAATCGCAGCCGCGACTGTCGGTCGATACCGAGACGACGCACGTCTCGCCGACTTGGGCCGAACTCGTCGGGTACAGCTTCTCTTGGGCGCCGACGGAAGCGTATTACGTCCCGGTGCGCGCTCCCGCAGGCGAGCCGCAGATCGATCCCGCGACGGCCGCCGACTTGTTGCGTCCCGTCCTCGAAAACCCGGCGGTCGGCAAGGTCGGGCAGAATCTGAAGTACGATCAGATCGCGCTCCGTAGCGCGCAGATCGAACTGCAAGGCGTGACTTTCGACACGCTGCTGGCCGCGTACTTGCTCGAGGCCGGCGAGCGGAATCACAATCTCGATGAACTCGCGCAACGGCACCTGGGCCACGCGAACATCAAGATCGAGAGCCTGATCGGCACCGGCAAGAATCAAAAGCGAATGGACGAAGTGACGGTGAAGCTCATCACCGACTACGCGGCCGAGGATGCCGACGTCGCCCTGCGACTCGTCGACATCCTGGAGCCGAAACTTCGCGAGACCGGCACGCTCGAACAACTGTTTCGCGAAGTCGAAGTGCCGCTCGTCGGCGTGCTGGCCGACTTGGAATCGGCCGGCATCCGCGTCGACGTCGATCGACTGGCCGAGTTGAGCAAGCGGTACACGGAAGAAATGGCTCGCATCGAGCTGGAGATCTATGCGCTGGCCGGTCGCGAGTTCAACATCGCCTCGCCGAAGCAACTGGCGGTCGTGCTGTTCGAAGAGCTAAAACTGCCGGTCATCTCGAAGACCAAGACCGGCCCGAGCACCGATGCCGACGTGCTCGAAGAGCTTGCGCCGCTGCATCCGCTGCCGGCCAAGATCGTCGAGTATCGTCAGTATGCGAAGCTCAAAGGGACGTACGTCGACGCGCTGCCGCAACTCGTCAACCCGCGAACGAAGCGGGTCCATTGCTCGCTGCATCAGGCGGTGGCCGCGACGGGCCGGCTCTCGTCGAGCGATCCGAACTTGCAGAACATTCCGATCCGCACGGCGACGGGGCGCGAAATTCGCTCTGCCTTTTTGCCGGGGCAAGACGACTGGCTGTTGCTCTCGGCCGACTATTCGCAGATCGAATTGCGCGTGCTGGCGCACTATTCGCAAGACGAACGACTTTGCGCCGCCTTCGCCGCCGGGGAAGACATTCACACGGCCGTCGCCGCCGAGGTGTACGGCGTGCCGCTCGACCAAGTGACGCGCGAACAACGGAGCGCTTCGAAGGCCGTGAACTTCGGCATCATCTACGGTCAGAGCGCGTTCGGACTCGCCAAGGCCTTGAGCATTCCGCAAGACGAGGCCGCGACATTCATCGAGAACTACTTCGCCAAGTATCCGGGCGTCGAGAAGTTCATGCACCAAGTCCTGGTCGACTGCGATCGCGACGGCTTTGTGAGCACGATTCTCGGCCGACGTCGGGCCGTCCGCGGCGTGCGGACCGACGCAGGCCGGCAACGCAACCTGGCCGAGCGGACCGCGATCAACACGGTCATCCAAGGCTCGGCCGCCGACCTCATCAAGCTGGCGATGATCGCCGTCCACAAGAAGTTGAAGAGCGAACTTCCGCAAGCGACGATGCTCTTGCAGATCCACGACGAGTTGCTGTTCGAAACCCCGCCCGAACATCGCGACGCGCTGGCCGAGCTGGTCCGCCGCGAGATGACGAGCGTGATGCAATTGCGAGTGCCGCTCGTCGTCGACGTGAAAGTCGGCAAAAACTGGGCCGAGACGGAAGCGGTGGAATGATGAGTGAATCCGTAGCTCAACCCCGAATCATCGGCTTGCTCGGCGGCGTGGCGTCGGGGAAGAGTTTTGTTGCCGAGCAGTTGCAGAAGCTCGGCGCGGGGAAGCTTGATGCCGATCGCGTCGGGCATGAGGTGCTGTTGTTGCCCGAGGTCGAGGCGGCGCTCAAGGCGCGGTGGGGCGAGCAGGTGATCGGCCGCGAGGGTCGGATCTCGCGCTCGGCCGTCGCGGCGATTGTGTTTGCGCGGACCGACGAAGGTCGCCGCGAGTTGGCGTTTTTGGAGTCCGTCACGCATCCGCGGATCGGAGTTCACTTGCGCGAAGAGGCGCAAAGATTGTCGACGGCGGGCTTTCGTTATCTCGTGCTCGATGCGCCGGTCATGCTCAAGGCGGGCTGGGACTCGCTGTGCGACGTCGTTCTCTATGTCGATGCGCCGCAACAGGTACGGCTCGAGCGGGCCTAGTCGCGCGGCTGGACTCCGGAGGAGTTTGCAGCCCGTGAGGCGGCCCAGGAGTCGTTGGAAACCAAACGTCAGCGGGCCGACGCGGTGATCGAAAATGGCGGAAAACCCGAGGAAACCGCGGCCCGTGTGGCCCAGTGGTGGCAGGAATTTACGACTGTGGTAGAATAAACCACGGTCACGACGCTCGTCGCCGTCGCCCGTTCTGCCTCGCGACGAACGCCCGCCCCCTGTCACACTTCCCCTGTCCGTCCCGTCATTGCTTGTAGGTTCGTACGGCCGCGCGTCGCTCGGAGGCGACGTGTTCCCTTCGACTCCCACTTCGCCAAATCCGTTCGTTCATCCCGTTTGCAGCCGTTTGCGCCTCGTCGCAAGTCGCTCTTTGCGCGACGTGCAGAGGCGCGTCCCTTCCGGAGTTACACGTCATGTCCGAATCACGCGGAACTCGCCCGTCGGGTCCGCTCGGTCGTCGCATCGGTCCGAAAGCCGACTTCTCGTCGACGCGTCGCGAAGAGCCTGCGCCTCCCGTCGCCGGTGCGCCCGCTGAAAGCGAGCCGCTGAGCTTAGCTGAAGAGTTGGCCGAAGAGGCTGAGCTCGGCTTTGAAGAGACGGATCGGCGCTACGAGCAAATCAAGCAAGGCGACATTCATATCGCCGAGTTGCAGCGCATGGGGATGGGCCAACTCATCGAGCAGGCCAAGGCCGAGAAGATCGAAGATTACATGGGCCTGAAGAAACAGGACCTGATCTTCCGCATCCTCAAAGAGCGCGTGAAGCTGAACGGCCTGATGTTCGGCGAAGGGACGCTCGAAGTGCTGCCCGACGGCTTCGGCTTCTTGCGCTCGCCCGACTATCACTATCTCTCTTGCCCCGACGACATCTACGTCTCGCCGAGTCAGATTCGTCGCTTCGGTCTGCGGACCGGCACGGTCGTCGCCGGGCAGATTCGTCCGCCGAAAGAGAACGAGCGCTACTTCGCGTTGCTCCGCGTCGAGGCGATCAACTATCAAGACCCGAGCTTGTACAGCACAAAGGTCGCCTTCGACGATCTGACGCCGCTGCATCCTGAGAAGCGCGTGCGGTTGGAAACGACGGGCGATGAACTCAATACGCGCGTGATCGATCTGATCGTGCCGATCGGCTTCGGTCAGCGTGGGCTCATCGTCAGTCCGCCGCGCGCCGGCAAGACCATCTTGTTGCAAAAGATGGCGAAGGCCGTGCTCACGAATCATCCCGAGTGCTATGTGATCATGCTGTTGATCGACGAGCGCCCGGAAGAAGTGACCGACATGGAGCGGCAGGTCAAAGGGCCGAATTGCGAGGTCATCAGCAGCACCTTCGACGAAGTCCAATCCCGACACATTCAGGTGTCGGAGATGGTGATCGAGAAGGCGAAGCGGATGGTCGAGTACGGCTACGACGTCGTGATTTTCTTGGATTCCATCACGCGATTGGCCCGCGCTTGGAACGCCGAAGTGCCGAGTTCCGGCAAGATTCTCTCGGGCGGCGTCGATGCCAACGCGCTGCAGAAGCCGAAGCGATTCTTCGGCGCAGCCCGGAAGGTCGAAGAAGGGGGCTCGTTGACGATCTTGGCGACGGCGCTGGTCGACACCGGCAGCAAGATGGACGACGTGATCTTCGAAGAGTTCAAAGGGACGGGCAACCTTGAGATCGTGCTCGACCGCAAGTTGGTCGACAAACGCGTTTGGCCGGCGATCGACATCAACCGCAGCGGCACGCGTCGCGAAGAGATGTTGCTCGACCCGGAAGAGTTCCGCCGTATCACGCTGCTCCGCCGCGTGCTGAACGAAATGAACCCGGTCGACTCGATGGAACTGCTGACGACGCGCCTGGCCAAGACGCGGACGAACGCAGAATTTTTAATGAGCATGAAAAGCTAAAGGAAACGCGGAACGCGGAACGCGGAACGCGGAGCTGAAGAAACGCCGGTGTTTCAGTCGCTCCGCGCTCCGCGTTCCGAGTTCCGCGCTCGAAAATGCCTCACATTTACGAAGGTCAGCCCGTCGCCGGTGCCGCTCGCTTTGCGATCTGCGTGGCCCGCTACAATGAGCACATTACCAAGCGGCTGCTCGACGGCGCGCTCGAGACGTTGAAGCAGGCGGGGGCGGCCGATCAGTCGATCGACGTCTTTTGGGTTCCCGGCGCGTTCGAGTTGCCGGTGACGGCGGCCCGCGCGATCGACACGAAACGCTATGCCGCGATCATTTGCCTCGGGGCGGTCATTCGCGGCGAGACGACGCACGATCAGCACATCAACACGGCGATCAGTCATCAGTTCGCCGAACTAGGGGTGCGCACGGGCGTTCCGGTCTTGTTCGGAGTGCTCACCTGCGATACGCTCGAACAAGCGGTTCACCGGGCCGGCGGCAACGTCGGCAACAAGGGGGCCGAGTGTGCCGACGCCGCTTTGCGGATGGTCGATTTACTGACGAAAGTCGCGCTGGGACGTTTGCCGGTCGCCGAGCAAGAGCCTCGCTGATCGCCGCGTCTGCAGCACGACGAAAACTGATCTCTGACAACTGGCCTCCATGTCCCGACGTAGCCGAGCTCGTGAAGTCGCCCTGCAAGTCTTGTTTCAAGACGATCTCAACCCCGGCGGGAATCCGGCCGAGGGAGACGCTTTTTTGTTGCGACGTCTGCGCGGCGGCGACCCCGAGGTAATGCCGCCGTTTGCGAGCACGCCTCCGAAAGCGACTGCGGCCCGCACGCTCGAACCGGCGACGCCGTCGCGGACGAATCCGTTCGGCGAGCGCGCCCCGGCGGAGAATGTCGGCATTCCTTTGACCTCCGCGCAGTCGGCGGTCGTTGAGTTCGCGCGATCCTTGGTCGCCGGCGTGCGCCGCAATCGGGCTGAACTCGACGAGTTGCTCGGCAAGACGGCCGACAACTGGCGGATCGAACGGATGGCCGCGACGGACCGCAACGTGATGCGGCTCGGCGCCTTTGAGTTGCTCTACACCGAAACGCCCAGCGCGGTCGTCATCAACGAAGCGGTCGAGTTGGCGAAGCGTTATGGCTCGGCCCAATCGGCGCAATTCGTCAACGGCATTCTCGACAAGGTGAAGCCGGCGAATCGGAAGTGAGAGAGTTGCTAGTTGCCGATTGCCAGTTGCCAGTGGCAGACGTCGCAGCTTTTCTCCAACTGGCAACCGACCACTGACGACTGGCAACACCGCTCATGGGCTTTTTCGACAAACTCAAAGAGGGCCTCAAGAAGACGACGGCCCTGTTGAACACCGACATCCGCGACTTGTTCAAGTCGCAGGGGCGG
>CAMCTH010000239.1 GCA_945877965.1 Planctomicrobium piriforme
CGAGCGACTGTTTCGGCGCGCGAGGCGGTTCGCGAAATAGGCCCACTCTGCGCGGCGGCGATCGTCAGATAACGCGGCATGGCGACGCCTTAGAGTTGCGCGAGAGCCTGGGCCAGGTCGTCGAGCAGGTCTTGCGTGTTCTCGATTCCGCACGACATCCGGATCATATTGTCGTCGATGCCGAACCGCTTGCGATCTTCCGGCGAGTAGTCGAAGTAGCTCATCACCAGCGGCTGCTCGATCAACGACTCGACGCCGCCGAGGCTCGGGCCGATGCGCGGAATCTTAACGGCGTCGATCACGCGGGCCGTCTGCTTCCAATCGGCTCCGCGCACATTGAAAGTCACCAATCCGCCGAAGCCGCGCATCGTGCGACGGGCCACATCGTAGTACGGATGCGTTTCGAGGCCGGGATAGTAGACCTTTTCGATCTTCGGGTGGGCCGCCAAGAACTGCGCGACGGCTAGGCCGTTTTGATTGTGCCGTTCCATTCGCAGTTCGAACGTTTTGAGTCCGCGGATGAGCAGGTAGATGTTGTGCGGCGAGTTGATGCTGCCGAGGATGCCGCGGAGTTTGCGGATCGGATCGAGTTTCTCGCGCGAGCCGACGAGCACGCCGGCGAGCAGGTCGTTGTGACCGGCGAGATACTTGGTGGCCGAGTGCCAGACGTAATCAACTCCGCAGTTGAGCGGGCGGATGTTGTACGGCGTCGCCAAGGTGGCGTCGATCAACGTCTCGACGCCGTGCTTCTTGCCGAGCGCGGCGAACCGCTCGCAGTCGATCACGCTCAGATGCGGATTGGTCGGCGACTCGCTGACGATCAACTTCGTCTTGGAGTTGATCGCCCGTTCCATTGCGTCGTAGTCGCCGGTCTTCACCTGATGCGTGGTGACGCCGAAGCGGCCCAGGTGCTTGACGCAGAACTCGCGGCTGCGGTGATAACACTCGTCGAAGAAGATGATCTCATCGCCCGAGTTGAGTTTGGCGGTGAGCAGGCCGACGATCGCCGCCATGCCGGTCGAAAACAAGATTGCATCTTCGCCGCCGTCGAGGGCCGCCAGTTTCTTTTCGACCGTCTTCTCGATCGGATTGCCGTAGCGGCCGTATTCTTCGCGCGGCAGTTTCTTCTCGATGAACTCGAGCAGCGAGGCCGTGCTCTCGAACGTAAAGGTCGAGGTACAGAAGATCGGATCGGTAATCGAGTCGCCGGGCTTTTGGCGTGCTTCGCCGGCGTGGACGGCCAACGTCGAGAAGTGTTCGCCGTTGGGCGATGGGGTGCTGCGGCTCATAACGGAAATCCCTCGTGTTGCGATGACGGTGCGTCGGTACGCTTCCGGGATTCCGAGCCGATCGGGCACAAAAAAACCGCGTTCACACCAAGGCGGCGTGACGCGGATTTGCGCTGGATCGAGTTTTACATCGCGGCACGACTTCGTCACGCCGGCAATGCAGGCTCTTTAGCAGGTGGGACGACGAAGCGAGTTCGTCTTTCCCCGGCTGCAAGCGGCCGCAAATCCCTTGATGACTTGATACTAACTCGCCGGCAGAGCGCCAGCAAGGGGGCGAAATCGCGGCGTTTCAAAGCTTCCTGCGGCACTTCCCACAGCGGGGGCTCGGGCTCGATTCGCAGCAGATCGGAATTGCTCTCGCGCCCGCTCCTCTCCATAATCCCGCCCCACTGATTTGTCCGCGGTTCTCGGAGTTCGTCTATGCGCTGCGTTGGACTGCTCTTCTTCATCGTTGCCTGTTGCGGATGTGCTTCGCCCTATCACGCCGATCGCGGTGCGTTGCTCGGCGGTCTGACCGGCGCAGGCGCGGGTGCGCTCGTCGGCGATGCCGTCGGGAACACGGCGGGCGGTGCGTTGGTCGGCGCCGGCCTCGGTGCGATCGCGGGGGGCGCAATCGGCTCGGGCATGGATGAAGTCGAAGCGCGCAATCGGGCACAGATCGAGCAGCAGATCGGCCGCGCGATGCCGCCGGGGGGCGTGACCGTCGGCGATGCGGTGAACATGACCCGCGCGGGCGTCGAACCGGAGTTGATCGTCAACCACATTCGCGCCAACGGCGTAGCCCAGAAGCTCAGCGCGAACGATCTGATCGCCTTGCAGCAAGAAGGAATCGATCGTCGCGTGATCGGGGCGTTGCAAACCGGGCAACCGCCGCAGCCCATCATGGTCGGCCAACCCGGTCCGCCGAGCGTGATCGTGCAAGAACATTATTACGGCCCGCCGCCGCGACGTTACTACTACGGCCCGCCCGCTCCGCCGCCGCCGGTCGCATTCGGCTTCTCGTACTCGAAGCACCGTTAGTCGGAAGTGATTCGCAAGTAAGTCGCAGGCTGAGCGGATTCGTCAACGATCGGTCGAGGCCCAGTGTTACATCCATGCGCATCGTCGACCTTAGCGTGACGCTCGAAAACGACGCCTCTTGGGCGCCGTGGTACGCGCGCAATCGCGTGCGAAACCAAAGCCATGCCTTCGGTGCCTGGGTCATCTGGTGGTTGTTCGGCATCGGCAAGAAGCACTTGCGCACTGGCCTCGGGTGGGCGAACGACACGATCAAGCTCTCGACGCATGGCACCACGCACATCGACGCCCCGTGGCATTACGCTCCGACCGCCGAGGGCCTCCCCGCCAAGACGATCGACCAAGTGCCGCTCGAATGGTGCTACGGTCCCGGCGTCGTGCTCGACATGCGACATAAGGACGTTCGCGAGCCGGTGACGTCGACCGACCTCATCGCCGCGCTCGCCAAGATCGGCCATGAGTTGCGCGTCGGCGACATCGTGCTGATTCAAACCGGCAACGATCGGCTCCTTGGTCGCCGCGATTACTTCGCCGCGGGACCGGGCGTCAGCGGCGAAGCGACGCGCTGGCTTTGCGATCGCGGCATCAAGCTGATGGGAATCGATGCGTGGGGTTGGGACGAACCGCTCGGCGCGCAAGCCAAGCGTGCGCTCGCCACGGGACGCAACGATATCTGTTGGCAAGCCCACTTCGTCGGCGTCGACAAAGAATATTGCCAAATTGAACGTTTGGCTCACCTCGATCAATTGCCGTCGTCGGGCTTCACCGTCTGCGCATTCCCGCTCAAGGTGAAAGCCGGCTCGGCCGGCCCGGCGCGCGTCGTTGCGCTCGTGCCGGAAGTCGCGGAACGCCCCCCTGCGGGACCGTCGTAACCCTTGACACTTCTTGCCCTGCTAAGTACCACAAGAGAACGTACCTGATCCTCTGCACAGCGGCCGAGCGCCGCCTGACCGTCTTCCTCTCGGAGTTTGCCGTGGCCTCTCGACCGTTCGATGACGAAGACGATGAACTCGAAGAGGCCTTCGTCGAGGGCATTCCGTCGGCCGAGGCTCCCCTCGCCATTCCAGTCGGCGAGCCTGCGGCAGAAGAAGTCTGGGACGAAGCCGACTTCGATGAGGATTTCGACGAAGACTTTGACGACGAGCCGGACGAAGACCTCGAGCAGTTCGAACGCGACCTGAACCGCGAGAACATCGAGTCCGACGCCGAGCCGACCGACGAGTTCGACGAAGAGGATTTTTGAGCGACGGATTTCAATCTCGTTCAAGTAGCGAATCGCAGGGCGTTGAGTGATTTCGAGTTCTGAGAGAAGCAATCATGACGGAATCGCGCGAACCGCTGCCGGATGACGGATTAGGCGAACTCTCGACGGCTGCCTCGGCCTCGGCCAAGCAGTCGCAGCTCGATTTCGACATCGGCTTCTTCGATTCGATTCTGCTTCGCGCGCCCGAGAATCTCGACGTCCTCCGCTGCCAGGGTGAGTTGCTGAGCCGTCGCGGTCTGCATCTGCGGGCACTCGAGGTCGACCGACGCTTGGCGGCGTTGCTGCCGCAAGATTCCGTCGTGCAATACAACCTCGCTTGCAGCCTGGCCCGCAACGATGCCCCGGCCGAAGCGATCGCGACGTTGCGCCGCGCGTTCGAACGGGGCTACGACGACTTCGAGCATCTCGAGCTCGATACCGATCTCGACGTGCTGCGAAGCGATCCGCAGTACATCGAGCTATTGGCCGAGTTTCAGCCCCGGCCGGCCCCGAGCAAGCGTAAGAAAACGCGTCGCTCGTAAGCAAAAGCGAATCATTCGACGCGCGGCTCGCTCTTCGCTACGCTTTCTACTCGATCGTTCTCACCTAGCGGGAGCTTGCGCCGATGTTGCATCTGTACGACGAAATCCAAGCGGCGGTCGCGGCGATTCAAGCTCGCTGGTCGACCGCTCCGCGCGTCGGCATCATTCTTGGCACGGGCCTCGGTGGGCTGGCCGAAGAGATCGTGGCCGAGGCGGTCATTCCGTACGAAGAGATCCCGCACTTCCCGCGTTCGACCGCGATCAGCCACAAAGGCCAGCTCGTCTGCGGCAGGTTCGAAGGGCTGCCGGTGATGGCGATGGAGGGTCGCTTCCATGCCTACGAAGGTTACCCGCTCGATCGGATCACGTTCCCGGTCCGCGTGATGAAAGCCCTCGGGGCCGACCTGCTCGTCGTCTCGAACGCTTGCGGCGGGATGAACCCGCACTATCGCGCCGGCGACGTGATGGTCATCGAGGACCACATCAACCTGATGGGCCTCAATCCCCTGATCGGCGTGAACGACGATCGCCTCGGCCAGCGCTTCCCCGACATGCTGCATTGCTACACGCCGGCGCTGATTGAAAAGGCGATGGAGATCGCGCGCCGCGAGAACTTCATCGCCCATCGCGGCACGTACGTGGCCGTCACGGGGCCGAATTTGGAAACTCGGGCGGAGTATCGGATGCTCCGCAACAACGGGGCCGACGTCGTCGGCATGTCGACCGTGCCGGAAGTGATTGTCGCGGTCCACGCCGGCCTGCGCGTGCTCGGCCTCTCGGCCGTTACCGACATGTGCCTGCCCGACGCCTTGGAGCCGGCCCACATCGAGACGATCCTGAAGTTCGCCGCCGTCGCCGAGCCGAAGCTCCGCACGATCGTCCGCGGCGTGCTGGCCCAAGAGCCGCGCTGAGGAGAAACCTCTCGCCAAGCCGCAAAGACGCGAAGAAGAAAGCGGGCGGAAAATCGCTTCTTCCTCTTCTTTGCGTCTCCGCGTCTTGGCGAGAGATTCGCTCCCGTTCGGCCTCGTCGTGGCTGGTTGCCGTCGTTGCAAAAAACGGTCGCGCGTGGTCTATTTTGGGTTCTCTTCGACCCAATTCACGCCGACCTTGCGCGAGTGCTATGTTCCGTCCCGTCGCCGCCGCCGCGTCGTTTCCGCAACAAGAAGTCGCCGTTCTCGATCTGTGGCGAGAGCGGAAGATCTACGAGAAATCGCTCACACAACGGGCCGATGCGCCGTCGTTCGTCTTCTTTGAAGGCCCGCCGACGGCCAACGGCATGCCCCACCCGGGCCACTGCCTGACGCGGGCCATCAAGGACCTGTACCCGCGCTATCGCACGATGCGCGGCTACCGCTGCGAACGGAAAGCCGGCTGGGACACCCACGGACTGCCGGTCGAAGTCGAGGTCTGCAAAGAGCTCGGCATCCACTCGAAGGAAGAGATCGAAGCGTACGGCATCGAGCCGTTCATCCAAAAGTGCCAGCAGTCGGTCTGGCGCTACATGCAAGAATGGGAACGCCTGACCGAACGCCTCGGCTTCTGGGTTGATCTCAAGGACGCCTACGTCACCTACCACAAGACGTTCGTAGAAAGCGTCTGGTGGTCGCTCAAAACCTTGTTCGACCAAGGCCTGCTCTACCAAGGCCACAAGATCGACTGGTGGTGGGCCCAAGGCGGGACCGCACTGAGCGCAGGCGAAGTCGGCCAAGGCTACCGCCAAGTCGCCGACCCGAGCGTGTATGTGAAGTTCCCGATCGTCGTTGATGAGAAGGCGAAGAAGCTTGGCTTCGACGAGAACACAAGCTTGCTGGTCTGGACGACGACGCCGTGGACGCTGCCGAGCAATCAATTCGCGGCGGTGCATCCAGAATTGGAGTACGTCGTCGTTGCCGATGAACACGAAGGCAAGACGGAAAAACTTGTCATCGCCGCGGCGCTCTCGGACACGCTAGCGAAGAAGGTCGGCCGCGAATTGAAGACGATGAAATCGCTGACGGGAAGCGAACTGCTCGGATTGCGATACATTCCCCCGTTCCGAGAGTACTACTACAACGACAAGGTAATTTCTCAGCCTGATCCTCCCCCGGGTGTTAAACATCCGGTCAATAACAGGGAAGCCGCCATAATTGCAGGGGAGCAGACTGGCGAACTAGTCGCGGAGAATGCGGGAAGGGACTTTCTCTCGTGGAGAATTCTGGCCGCAGATTTCGTAACAATCGATTCCGGAACAGGAGTGGTTCATCAAGCACCAGCGTTTGGTGAAGTTGACCATGAACTTTGGAAGAAAGAAGTCGCCCGGTTCAAATTTGGAATGCCACTACTGTGCGCAGTTGGCCCCGATGGCAAGTTCACTAAAGACGCGCCCGAATACGAAGGTCGTTGGGTCAAAGAAGCAGACAAAGACATCGCGCGCAATATCCGTGAACGCGGACTGCTTTGGCATCGCGAAGAGTATCTGCACGACTATCCCTTCTGCTGGCGGGCCGAAGAGGATCCGTTGATCCAGTACCCGCGCAGAAGTTGGTTCATCAAGACGAGCCAGTTCAAAGACGCGATGCTGGCGAACAATGCCAAGATCAACTGGCTACCCGAACATATCCGCGACGGTCGGTTCGGTAACTTCTTGGAATCGAACGTCGACTGGGCCCTCTCGCGCGAACGTTACTGGGGAACGCCGCTGCCGATTTGGGTCTGTCAACAGACCGGCAAAATGGAAGCGATCGGCTCGTATGCCGAACTTCTGAAGAAGCCGGGCCTGGCGGGGACCGAAGTCTGGGCTGCTGCGAAGAAGGCGAACCCGGAACTGGCCGACGATCTGATGGTCCACAAGCCGTACATCGATGAGATCACGTACGACTCGCCGTTCGCGCCCGCGAACGCCGACGGCACGAAGCCGCACATGCGCCGCGTCACCGAGGTGATCGACTGCTGGTACGACAGCGGCGCGATGCCGTTCGCCCAGTGGGGCTATCCGCATCAAGGGGTCGCTGAGTTCAAGGATCAATTCCCCGCCGATTTTATTAGCGAAGCGATCGACCAAACCCGCGGTTGGTTTTATAGCCAACTCGCGATCAGCACGTTGTTGTTTGGAGAGGGGAAGGGGGAAG
>CAMCTH010000240.1 GCA_945877965.1 Planctomicrobium piriforme
GCGGCGGCGGGGATCGGCATCTCCAAAAGCGGGTTCACCGGCCTCGGCATGTTCCACGTCGTCGTCTTCGCGACCTTGTTTGGTGCGAAGGCCTCGACGGGGTTGCTGCTGCCGATGCTCATCATCGGCGACGTCTGTGCGGTCGTCGCATTCGGCCGCAGCGCGGATTGGCGCTATGTGTGGCGCGTCGCACCGCCGGCGGCGATCGGCGTCGTCATCGGCTGGTGGTGCATGGACTATATCGACGAGGCTCACTATCGGCCCGTCATCGGCGGCATCATCTTGATGCTGGCGGTCATGCAGTTCACACGAATGATGCGGCCGAACTGGTTCGACCGTGTACCGCATTCGGCGGCATTTGCGTGGACGTTGGGCCTGCTGGCCGGCGTAACGACGATGCTGGCCAATGCGGCAGGGCCGATCGTCGCGCTGTATCTGCTGGCGGTGTCGTTGCCGAAGAAAGAACTCGTCGGCACCAGTTCCTGGTTCTTTCTGCTGTTGAACATCTACAAGATTCCCTTCAGCTTCGGCCTCGGGCTGATTTCCCCACAGACGCTGTGGCTCAACCTCTTGCTGGCACCGGCGATCGTCATCGGCACGATCGTCGGGCGCTGGCTGATTCGACTCGTTCCGCAACGCCTATTCGATGCCATGTTGCTGACGTTCGTGAGCGTGGCTGCGCTGCGATTGATCGGTATTTTCTAAATGGCCGGGATCGAACGTGACGGCACTCGTAGCCCTGCACGCCGTTCCGGCGTAGAATTACCGGTAAGGATGTCTGCGAGCATGAGCCTATGACACGATGGAGCGACTTAGCGACGCGGAATCGTCAGCCCGAGGTGATGGATCAGCCCGATCTCGATCGGGAGGCTCATCAGGCCGCCCTTCGTTCGCTGGCACGCATCAATTTCTGGAGCGGCAGCGCCGGAGTTCTGTGGCCTCCACTTCGACGACTTGCTCAGCGACTCGGTGTAAAGTCGCTCAGCGTGCTTGATCTGGCGAGCGGTGCCGGAGATGTGCCGCTCGCCTTGGAGGCGAAAGCTCGGCGTGCCGGGCTCGATCTTCGAATCACAGGCTGCGACGTGAGTCCGTGTGCGATCCACCAAGCGCGCGAGACGGCGGCCCGCTCGGGATCGAATGTTCGATTTGAACAACGCGACGTCTTATCGCAGCCCCCTACGGAGCAATACGACGTCGTCACGTGCTCGCTGTTCTTGCACCATCTCGACGATACCGAGGCCGTACAACTGCTCCGCATCATGGGGGCGTCGGCCCAGCATTTGCTGTTGGTGAACGATCTGGAGCGTAGTGCCGTCGGTTACTATTTGGTCAAACTGGCGACGCGATTGCTGTCGCGGTCGAAAGTCGTGTGGATCGACGGCCCGCGCAGCGTCGAGGGGGCCTATAGCTTGGCGGAGATGCGAGCGCTTGCCGTTCAGGCCGGCCTGGAATCGGCCGAGGTCGAGCGTCGGCATCCTTGCCGGATGCTGCTGTCGTGGTCTCCAGGGGCGCTACGCAACCGGGAGACCGACTCCGCATAAGGAGACGCGATGAAAACGAGCTGCGAGGCCTTGGTGATTGGCGGCGGCCCAGCCGGGGCGGTTGCGGCGGCGCTCTTGGCTCAAGCCGGTTGGTCGGTCGTCGTGTTGGAGCGTAAATCGTTTCCGCGTCGTAAGGTTTGCGGAGAGTACTTGTCGGCGACGAACTGGCCGTTGCTGGTTCAACTCGGCGTCGACGAGGCGGTGCATCGACAAGCGGGGCCTGCCGTTCGTCGCGTCGGTCTGTTCGTCGGCGAGCATGCGTTAACCGCGGAGTTGCCGCTGTCCGACGTTTGCGGAGGCCGCTGGGGTCGGGCGTTGTCGCGCGAGCGGTTGGATTCGCTCTTGCTTGATCGCGCGGCGGCACTCGGCGCGGAGGTGCTCCAGCCGTGGGATGCGCAATCGTTGACCGAAGTCGAAGGGGGCTTTGTTTGTCGCGCGGCTTCCACCACGACCGCTGAAACGAGAGAGTTCGAAACTCCGATCGTCATTGCCGCACATGGCTCGTGGGAGTTTGGAGAGTTGCCGACCCAGCTTGCGCGAGGCCGTCCGCGCGCCGGCGATTTGCTGGGGTTCAAAACGCATTTCCAGCATGCTGAGTTGCCGGATGGGTTGATGCCGTTGCTTTGCTTTCCCGGCGGTTACGGCGGGATGGTCCATGTCGACGAGGGACGCATCAGTCTCTCATGTTGTGTTCGACGTGAACAACTTGAGCAAATTCAACGTACTGAAGGACGAAGCGACGGCGAGGCCGTGCGCGCGCATATCGAAAAGTCGACGCCGGCCGTTCGTCGAGTGCTGGAAACGGCGACGACCGGCGAACGCTGGTTGTCGGCGGGACCGATTCGTCCTGGGATTCGCGATTGCTATCGACAGGGAATCTTCCGCGTCGGCAATGCGGCCGGAGAAGCCCATCCGGCCGTCGCCGAAGGAATCACGATGGCGATGCAATCGGCGCAGTTGCTGGCCGAGCATCTCGGTCCGCAGCGCGATGCCATTCGAACGAAACAGACTCGCGACGTCGTCGGGCGGAATTACACCTACGCTTGGCGGGCGGCCTTCGCGCGACGCATTCGCGTGTCAGCCGCGATTGCAAATTGGGCGATGAGACCGACCTACGTCCAAGCGTGCCTACCGATCATCAAGCATTTTCCCAAATTACTAACCTGGGGGGCGCGACAGAGCGGCAAAATCGATTTCCCTTCACGTTACGAAGCGACGACCGATGCCGGCCGCTTGTCTCCCTACCTTGCTGAGTGAGTATTCGTAATGAGTCTAGCCATACTTGGAATCGGAACGGCTTTGCCGCCGTTCTCTATGACGCAAGAACAGGCGGCGGAACTCGCGCGGCTCGTGAACATGCCCGGCGATAGCCAGGCCGCGGTGCTTCGCGCGCTCTATCGTCGGGCGGGCGTGAAGATGCGCTACACGGCGGTGCCGCACGAGACGGTGCTGGAATGGAATCGCGCGGCAGCCGAACTGGTTGCCAGCCCGGGAGGCGTCACGGAGCACGTCGTTACGCGCGGGGCGACGACGTTCGAGCGGATGCAAATCTATGCCCGCGAGGCACCCAAGCTGGCTGTTTTTGCGGCAAGGGAAGCGTTGCAACGTGCCGAGGTCTCGGCCGCCGACGTCACGCATTTGGTGACGGTCTCTTGCACGGGGTTCGATGCGCCGGGCGTCGATATCCAGCTCATTCAACAACTGGGACTGCGGCCGACCGTGCAGCGGACGAACGTCGGCTTCATGGGATGTCATGGGGCGCTAAATGGATTGCGCGTGGCGCGCGGACTCGCGCAGGCCGATGCTCCGGCCGTCGTGTTGGTTTCCGCCACGGAACTTTGCAGCTTGCACTACTTCTTGCCGTGGCAACCGAATCGGTTCGTCGGCAATGCGATCTTCGGCGACGGCTCGGCCGCACTCATTGGCGCGACGTCGTCGCCGGATGCGGAATGGCACGTGGCGGCCAATGGTGCCTGCCTGATTCCCGACTCGACGGATGCGATGAGTTGGACCGTCGGCGATTATGGTTTCGAGATGGAACTCTCGCCGCGAATCCCCGATCTCATCCGCGAGCATCTGCGTCCCTGGCTCGAACAATGGCTGTCCGAAAACGGCGTGTCGTTCGGCGACGTCGGATCGTGGGGAATTCATCCCGGCGGGCCGCGCATCTTGCGGGCGGTGGAGGAAGGGTTGGGGATCGATCCGCAAGCGACGGCGATCTCGCGCGATGTGCTGGCGGAGTGCGGCAACATGTCGAGCCCGACCGTACTATTTATTCTCGATCGACTACGGCGGGCCGATGCTCCGCGTCCTTGCGTGCTGCTCGGGTTCGGTCCCGGGCTGGCTGCGGAAGCGACGCTGTTGCGATGATCTCGTTATTCAGAGAATCGCGAACGCTCTGAAGCCGTAATGGATAAGACGATTTATCAACGATGTCGTGCCGCGTGGAAGCAGCGTTCGCGCGGCGTCATGGCGGCACTGCTGGGTTCTCTGCTCGTCGGGGCAGCGACGCTGTTCTGGAAGTTGGCCGAGCAGATAGATCGCGGACTTACGCGCCCGTGGGATGAGCGGATCTTGCTCGCTTTACGCCGGGCTGACGATCCGGCGATTCCGATCGGCCCGCATTGGCTCCATGAAGCGGGGCTCGACGTTACGGCCTTGGGGAGTCCAATCGTTCTGGCGATCTTCGTCGTCGCCTCCGTCGGCTTTTTGTATTTCGAAGGCCAGCGGCGCGTCGCCGCCGTTACCGCCGCGATGACGATCGGCGGGGGGCTCCTGTCGGTGTTGCTGAAGTCCATCTTCGCGCGACCCCGGCCGGAGGTGGTGCCGCATCTGCGCGATGTGCTGAGTTCGAGTTTTCCCAGCGGTCACACAATGGGGGCCGCGATCGTTTACATGACGCTCGGTGTCATGTTCATGAAGTCGTTTCGCAGCCGACGTGCGCAGGCCTTCTGCTTGCTCTTGGCTCTGTTTCTCACGGTGGCCGTGGGATTAAGTCGCGTGTATCTCGGCGTGCATTATCCCAGCGACGTGTTGGGGGGCTGGCTCGCGGCTCTCAGTTGGACGCTCGCCTGCTGGTCGCTCGCGCACTTCATTCCGAATCGACCGCTGCCCGAAGTCGACGATGCTCCGACGAAGCCTTCTCAAGCGGATCGATCGTTGCCGGAATAGCGTCAGATCGGCCTGCGATTCTATTTCATAAGTTGCTCGCAACCGTGCCGCATGACATGGGCTGGATTCTTGTCGCCTGCGGGGGCCATTCGTCAGATGGGTCGAATCTTGTTACCTTAAGGCGTTCTCGACGGTTCGACCTCTGCCGGAAAAGTGACTTATGAACGTCCCCCAGCGCCGCGGCGACGGTTTCTCCTCGAACGAAGATCTGCCGATTGATCCCTTCTTGAAGTTGATGCCGTGGGCGATCGTCGCGGCAATGTTGTTCTTTCTGATGTTTGGGGCGTTCTACACCGTCGCTCCGTACGAGCAGGCGGTCGTCCTTCGTTTCGGCAAGTATCAATCGACGGCGATGCCGGGTCTCCACTTCAAGTTGCCTTTGGTCGACACGGTGCTCAAAGTGAGCGGCGAAGAGCGAAGCCTGCGACTGCCGATGGGGAACGCTGAGACGGGGCCTGCGTCGCGTAACGAAGACGACACGCTGATGCTGACCGGCGATTTGAATACGGCCGGCGTCGAGTGGACCGTGCAATGGAAAGTGACCGACGCTTCGCAGTTTCTGTTCCGCTTCCCCAAAGAAGGGGCCGACGAGTTTGCTCAACAGTTGGTGACGACCGTCGCTCGGACGGTGATGAACCGCCTGGTCGGCAACTATTCGTTCGACGAGGTCATCGGCGCGAAGCGGAGCGACATTGCCCACGAAGCGCGGCAGGCGACGCAAGCGATTCTCGATGCTTATCAATGCGGCATTACGGTCCCGGCGTTGCAGCTACAACGGGTCACTCCGCCCGAGCAAGTGAAGCCGGCATTTGATCGGGTGAACGCCGCGATTCAAGAAAAGCAAAAGCTCGAAAACGAGGCCGAGACGGAGCGGAACCGATTGATGCCGCAAGCGCTCGCGGCGAAAGACAAAATGATTCGCGAAGCGCAGGGGTACTCCGATCGCCGTCGCGCCGAGGCTCAGGGGGAAATTGACGCCCTTGTGGCGAAATATCGGGCGTATCAAAAAGCCCCCGACATCACGCGGCAGCGATTGTATCTCGAAGCGATGCAGGAAGTGCTGATGAACGTCGAGCAAAAGACGATTCTTGACTCCGATCTCAAACAGATTTTGCCGCTGCTTCAACTCGACCAATAGGACGAACGAGCCCCGCCGTCGCACACCGCCGGCCATCGTCTCTCACGATCTCCCCTTTTTGCCGACTGAAACTTTATGACTACGCAACGTCGCGTTCGCTTGGTGCTGATCAGTTTGCTGCTGCTGTCGCTGATCCCGTTGGGGAGTTCGGTCCTCTATACCGTCGACGAACGCGAGATGGCCGTCATCTTGCAGTTCGGCGAGCCGGTCGAAAGCCGGACCGAGCCGGGTTTGTACTTCAAGGTGCCGTTCATTCAAGAAGTGCAGCGACTGCCGAAGACGTTGCAAGTCTGGCACGGGACGCGGGCGCAGGAGCAACTCGTCGACGTGCCGACGAAAGACGGCAAGAAGATCGAAGTGACGGTTTGGGCCGCCTGGAAGATTAACGATCCCGTCCTGTTCGTGCAGACGTTGCGTACGGAGGCGAATGCCGAGTCGCGCGTGAAGGAATTCGTGCGGAGTCATACGCGCGACACTATCACGAGTAACAATCTGACCGAAGTCGTGCGGAGCACCGACCGCAAGATGACCTATTCGCTCGGCTTGCCTGAAGTCAGCGGTGGCAAAGCGGGCGATAAGGCGGCGGAGTTGGCGCTGATCGAGCAGATGATTCCACCGGAGGCCCGCGAGCCGGTGGAGTTGGGCCGCATGAAGATCGTCGATCAAATCAAGCTCGAGACGCAGCAAGCACTCAAGGACGACGGGCAGGGGGGCGCCAAAGGACGCGGGATCGAGTTGATCGACGTCGGTCTGGCGCGAATCGAATTCGTGCCCGAGGTTCGTCAGGCTGCTTTCAAGCGAGCCATCGCTTTGATGGAGTCGATCGCGGTGAAGTCGATCAGCGAAGGGGAGCAACGAAAGCAGGAAATCATCAACTTGGCGCAAGCCGAGGTGCAAAAGATCCAGGGCGAAGGGAGCCAAGAGTCGAGCCGGCTGCGCGGCAAAGTCGATGCCGAAGTGATCGAGTCGTACGCGACGGCCATCCAAGAAACCGGCGATTTTTACAATTTCATTCGGACGCTCGAAGCGTACAAACTCTCGCTCCAGAAAAACACGCGACTCATTCTGACGACGGACAGCGAAATGTTTCGGATGCTCAAGGACATGAACGCAGGCAAGCCGCGGCCCGCGACGCAGTAAACACGGTGACTTAATTCCAAAATACTAGCCGTCATGAAACAGGTTTCGATGATGAAAGCGTTCATTGGGTTGGTGATCGCCGTCTGTGGGTTGAACGTCGCGCGGGTCGAGGGGCAGACGAAAGAATTCGCATTGCCGCCGATTCAGACTGCCGGCTACGACGATCACGCTCGGTTTCAGGTCAAC
>CAMCTH010000241.1 GCA_945877965.1 Planctomicrobium piriforme
AAGAGCGGTTACGCCGCGAACGTCGAACGAGCCGAGATCGGCAAGCGTAACGTCGCCCGCTCGACCGTCGAAGCCAAGCCGCTGACGAAGTTGCACACGCCGAACGTCGGCAGCATCGAGGCGGTGAGCAAGTTCTTGAAGTGCAAGCCGCACCAAATGCTCAAGACGCTCATCTACACGGCCGACGACCAGCCGATCGCCGTGCTGATCCGCGGCGACCACGAAGCGAACGAAAACAAAGTCCGCCGCGCGGTCGGTGCCAAGAAGCTCGCGCTCGCCGATACCGCACTCGTCGAACTAGTTACCGGTGCGCCGGTGGGCTTTGCCGGCCCGGTCGGCTTGAAGCAAGCCGTGCCGATTTGGGCGGATGAAGACGTCGCCGGCATGGCGAACTGCATCATCGGCGCGAACGAAGGGGACCACCACTACGTCGGTGCGAATCTCGATCGCGATTTCAAGGTTGATCACTTCGCCGACTTACGCAACGCAGCCGGGGGCGACCCTTCGCCTCGCAGCGACGGCAAGCTCGAAGTTCGCAACACGGTCGAGATCGGCCACGTCTTCAAGCTCGGCACCAAGTACAGCGAAGCGCTCGGCGCGAAGTTCCTCGATGCCAAAGAGCAGCAGCACACGATCATCATGGGCTGCTACGGCATCGGCGTGAATCGGATTCTCGCCTCGCTCATCGAAACCAAGAGCGACGCCAACGGCATCGTCTGGCCGATGTCGATCGCGCCGTATGAAGTGATCGTCTCGTCGGTCAACGCGCAAGATGCCGAAGTCGCCGCCGCCGCGGAACAACTCTACGGCGAGCTGCAAAAGCTCGGCGTAGACGTCCTCTACGACGACCGCGACCAACGCCCCGGCGTGAAGTTCAAAGACGCCGACCTGATCGGCATCCCACTCCGCGTCGTCGTCGGCGGCCGTGGCCTGAAGGAAGGCAACCTCGAACTGAAGTGGCGAACCAAAGAAGCCGCCGACATGATTCCGCTGCTCGGCGCGGCCGAGGCGATCGCCAAACTCGTCGCCGCGGAACGAGCTAAGTTCGCGTAACCGCATAACGACATGGGCCAGTTGCGTTCCCATCCGCCGGTGCTGCTTCTCACCGCTGTCATCACGCGGCACGAGGCGGCGTTCGCCTGGGCCCAAGAACGTTTGATCGAGCAATGGGGCCCGATCGCGCTGGCGAGTCCGACGTTCGCCGTCGTCGAGACCGATTACTATACGCCGACGATGGGCCCGAATCTCGGCAAGACGTTCCTTGCCTTCGATCGCCCCTATGACCCCGGCGACGTCGGGTCGACCAAGCACCAGACGAACGATTGGGAAGCAGAATATGCCGCGCTAGGTCGGCATGAAGAATCGCGGCCCTTGAACCTCGATCCCGGCTATCTGACGTCGGCCAAGGTGGTGCTATCGTCGACCAAAGACCATGCCCATCGGATCTACGTGGGGCAGGGGATGTATGCCGAGATCACGCTGTTCTATCGCCATGGGGCTTGGCAGTCGCACGAGTTCACATTTCCCGACTATCGCCGCCCCGATTACCACGCTTTCTTCACCGCCTGCCGCAATCATCTCAAATTGCGGGGCTAATAATGCCGGCGCAACGAGTAACCTCGTGGCGCCCAACGGAAGCCACGGTTCGTCCGGCTTCGCGTTGCTGCGCCGGGCTCAGTCGGTGCGCAGCCATGAATAATCTCGCAGAATGCTCCGAAACTCGGGTTGCCGCCGACGCCCGAGTCTCGGAAAATCCCGCTGTTTGCCGCCGAGCCGTTTCGCGTGCGTCCATGTGTCGCACTCCGCACGGGTCGTCCACCTTACAAGGATGTGATGGGATGGTGTTGAAGTTCGGACGTCATGTCGCGTTCCTCTTGCTGCTGCCGGCGTTGTTGCTTCCGGTGCTGACCGGTTGTTCTTACGACCCGCGCGCCACGGCCGCCGATCCCGCGGTCCAGGCCGACGGCGCATCGGGCAGCACCGTGTCGGGCTCTCCCGAAGCGATCGCCGAGGCGGAGAAACGCAACGGCACGATCTTCGTCAACTGGCCGAAGCCGCGCTTCGTCCTCGTCTTCACCGGTGAACTCTCGGGCTACATCGAACCGTGCGGTTGCGCGGGACTTGAGAACCTCAAAGGGGGCCTGAGTCGGCGCTTTAGTTTGCTCAAGCGGATGCAGGAAAAAGGCTGGCCCGCCGCTTCGTTCGATCTCGGCGGCACGGTCAAACGCGTCGGCGCGATGCAGACCGAAATCAAACTGCAAGCGACCGTCAAAGGTTTGATCGAGATGAACTACATCGCGGTCGGACTCGGCGCCGACGACTTGCGATTGCCGGCGGTCACCTGGTTCGGCGCGGCCTCGGAGCCGTTCATGGGCAAGACGCTGCCGCTCACCTCGGCCAACGTCGACATCTTCGGTTTCGAATCGGGTGCGACGGCCCGCTATCGCACCGTCACCGTCGGCGATACGAAGATCGGCGTCACCGCCGTGCTCGGTGATTCTTACGGCAAGGGGATCGTCAACGACGGCATCACGATCCATCCGGTCGATGCTTCGCTCAAAAAAGTTCTGGCCGATATGCAGGCCGAGCAGTGCGGCGGGTTCGTATTGCTCTGCTACGCACCGCCCGACGAGACCGCCGCGATCGCGAAGCGGTTTCCGCAGTTTCAATACGTCGTGACGGCCGGCGGCGGCGACGAGCCTCCGGCGAAACTCGCCGTCATTCCGGGAACGCAAACCGGCATGGTCGAAGTCGGCAAGAAGGGGCAATACGCATCCGTCATCGGATTCTTTGACGATCCGCAGCAGCCGGTCCGCTATCAGCGTGTGCCGCTCGACGCGCGTTTTCCCGAATCGCCCGAGATGAAAAAGCTGCTGACCGAATACGAAGATCAACTCCGCATCGCCGGCTTCGCGAACCTCGGCATCACCGAGAAGATTCATCCTCGCAGCGATCCGCAAGATCCGCTCTCGGCGCAGTTCGTCGGTTCGGAAAGCTGCGCGAAGTGCCACGCCGAAGCGTTCGAAGTCTGGAAAGAGTCGGGCCACGCGCACGCGACTGCGACGTTGACGAAGCTCGATCCGCCGCGGCAGTTCGATCCCGAGTGCCTCAGCTGCCACGTCACCGGTTGGGACCCGCAGCAGTACGTCCCGTTTCAAACCGGCTTTCTCGGCCTCACGCAAACGCCGCGACTCACCGGCAACGGCTGCGAGAATTGCCACGGCCCCGGCGGAGCTCACGTCGCCGCCGAGTCGGGCAACAACGTCGCGCTCCGCGATCAACTCCGCCGCCTGATGCACGTCGATCTCGAAAACGTCGAGCGAACGACCTGCATCAAATGCCACGACCACGACAACAGCCCCGAGTTCGATTTCAAATCCTATTGGCCGCAGATCGAGCATTAAGCGGAGCATCTAGTTGCGGGTGTACACCCGCAACTAGATGGACATCGCGTAAAATCATCTCCGTTACTTCGCCAGCTTCTTGCGAACTGCGGCGAGCTTGTCGTTCTCGTGTGATTTGATGTACGCCTTCTCGGCGCGTTGCCATGTTTTGCGGGCATCGTCCGTGCGACCGACGGCTGCGTAGGCGTCGGCCAAGTGATCGAGGATCACGCCGTCCGGACCGTCGTCTTCTTCGGCGGTCTTTTCGCCGCTCGACTTGGCTCCATCGCCGACCGCGAGTTCTAACTCGACGATCGCCTCGGGGAACCGCTTCAAACGGTAATACACCCAACCCAAGCTATCGCGGTAGGCCTTGTTTTCGGGATCGGAAGCGACCGCCTTGCGGACCATTTCGAGCGCCAACTCGAGGTTCTTGCCGCGGTCCGCCCAGAGATAGCCCAGGTCGTTCATCGCGCCGACGTCGTCGGGAAACTCATCGAGCACCGCCTCGAGCGGTTTCTCCGCGGAGTCCATCTCGCCGAGCATCACATAGACGTTCGACATCGCCAGCCGCGCCTCGCGCAGCAGCTTGCGATCTTGATCCGACTTGTGATCGGCGTCGTACTTTTCGAGCAATTTTTCATAGGCGGCGGCCGCGTCGCGATAGCGTTTGGCGTGATACAAAATCCACGGCAAGCGGCTCTCGTACCGCAGACCGTCATCGCTCAGCGTAATGGCCTTGCGAATGACTTCGAGCGCTTCATCGGTCCGACCGGCGAACTCCAGCGACAGCGCCAAGTAGGTGTGGAACACCGGTTCCTCGGGCGACGCCTTTTCGTCGACGGCCCGCGTGAACACCTTGATCGCCGGCTCGTGCTGCTCGTCGCCGAGCAGGCCCATGCCCCATGACTGAAAGATCGCGGCCAGATTCTTCGGGTCGTGCAGCAAGGCCAACTCGTAGAACTCGGCGGCCAGATCGTACTTCTTTGCTTTCAACAGAACCTGGGCCGCGGCGAAAGCGACCGGCTTGCCATCCTCCGGCTCGGCATGTTCCGAGGCGGGACGAGCCGCTTCGGCGAAGGCATCAAGTTGCTTCGGATCGGCGATCAGGCCGTCAACGAACTTCTCGACCGCGTCGAGCGAGCCGGTTTTGGCAGACACTTCGGCCAGCACTTCGACGATCTTCGCAAAATCCTTCGTCGCTAAGCTCGCTTCGAGCACGCCTTCGTAGGCATCGAGCGTCGCGGCCCGACGGAGCAGATCATCGTACAACGGCTTGGCCTTATCAAACTTCTTGGCCGACCGATATTCGCCGGCCAAGGCGTATCGCAATGGCACGTTCTTAGGATCTTCTTTGAGTAACGCTTCGAGCTTCGCGACGAACGCGTCACTTTGCTTCGTCTCGGCGTAGAGTCGTTTGAGGAGTTCATACGGGCTCGATCCCGCGGCATCGCTTTCTGCCTCGAAGTAGCCGGCGAGTTTTTCGATCGCTTCCTTCGCCTTCTTTTGCTTCTCCAAGACTTGCGCTTGGTTGTAAGCGTGCAGGGCGTCGTCGCCGGAAATCTTAAAGCCCTTCTCGAAGGCGGCCGAAGCGTCGTCGGTGCGGTCGACGCGCAAGAACGTTTCACCCATCAACAAGTAGCTGCGCCCTTTTTCCCCTTCGAGCGTCGATTTCGTCCGGCCCCGGATGCCGTAGTCTTCCGGCGATTGCAACGCCGTGAAGACGACGGCCAATGCGTCGGCCGCTTTTTCGAAGTCGTCGAGTTGTGCGTACAACTGACCGACGAGCATCTTTAGCCGAATATAGCCGGCCGTCTTTGCCTTGTCGGGCTGCAGTTCGATCGCCTTCTCGTAGAGTTCGACGGCCCGCTCGACGTCGTTCTCTTGGATCAGAAACGCCGCGAGACGTTCGAGCAATTCTGGATTCGACGGCGCGACCTCGGCCGCCCTCAGCGCGTAGCGGATCGCCTCTTGATGCCGCTCCAAACTCCAAGCGACCTCGACGACCTGCTGCAAGACCGGGGCGGCCGTCGGATCGTAACGCAACGCCCGCTGATACTGCCGCAGAGCTTCTTCTTTGTCCCCTCGCTGTTCGTACATCAGGCCGGCCGCGTAATGGCTGAGGGCCTGCTGCTTGTATTTCTGCTCCTCGGTCGCGGCCTTCTTGGGGACGAGGATTTCGGGACGATCTTCGATCTCAGTCCCCTCGGGCTTCGGCGCGGCTTCGGCGGCCGCGAGTTCGGCTACGGCGGCCTGCGCGGTCGCGAGTCCGACGGAGCAGGGGAGGGCGAGGACGAGGCGGGCGGCAAACGAGATAACGGTTCGGTTCACGACGGCTGCTCCGGGCCCTTGGCCCCCAGGACGATGCAGGTGGCGAAACATGCTGGGCATTTTAGGTGAAATCGCCGTGATTCGCACGCTGGAAACGATTCCCACGAAAAATCGGCCCGCAAAACGACTCAAAAAGACGCCCCACTGCGCGGAAACCCAACGCGCAACCGCGCAGCCCTTATTGGGGTACCTACGTAGTGCGCGGAAACAGGCCGAGTTTCCGCGCAAGATTGCGCGAGTTCGAAGTTCCGTCGTCATGGTCGCCTCCGGTCTTGTTGCGAGAGGATCGCCGGCAAGAAACAGACTCCCCGGCGGCGCGAACATAACGACGAACCGATTCCACGTCGACCGTCGGAATTGGCCGGCCTAGTCCTTACGTCGTTTCAGAGTGCGACGACCGCAGATTTCATTCTGACTTAGTCAGTGATTTCTCGAAGTCGTCGATTCGTTCCAAGACGAGCTTCATGTCCCAAGTGCGAATCAGGCTGTCGTCGTATTGGACCGACAGATTCCGATACCCGGAATCAAAATCCATAGCGGTGATTTTGTCATGGCTCAGCCAGCCTCGATGCCGTCCGCCGGCAACACTCCAAACTCCCAAAGACTCCGAGGACGAGTAGCTGACAAGTTGCGCGGCGGCGATCACATAGCGTCCGTCCGTCGTCCACCGCAGAACACGAATCGGTCCTGCAAAGGCTTGCTCGTACGGTCGCAATTCATGGATTAATTTTTCCGTCGCGACGTTCCAAATGCGGAGCCGATGCGGCGAAGCACCGTCGTGAGTTCGCGGGCCCGTTGCGATCGCCACGAGCGATTCATCGGGGGAGAATGCGACACGATGCACAACGAGCCCGTCGTCGAGCGGAGTTCCTTCCTGCCGGCGGGCGACGTCCCACAACGCCAGGCTGTGATCCTTCGTCATCAGAACCGCGCGTCGGCCGCTTACAGAGGGAAAGTATTGCAGCGTCTCCTGAAGACTTTCGGTAAACGCTTCGCGAGCCTGTACCGCGTCGCCGTCTCGTCTTTCTTCGTCGGGCTTGAACTCGGGAACCCAGGAACGAATATCGCTCTCGGTCGTGCGCAAAATCTCGATCACCGGATCCGGCAAGTCGGCCAAATCGTACACCCGCGAGCGGAGTCGATCGCCGACACGATCTTCGACAAGCAGCCGTCGATCCGGCGGCGGCAATTGCGACTCGTCGTCGGGCAATGCGGCAAGTAACGCCGTTAACCGCGTTTGCGCGGTGGCGGAAATCGTCGGCCCGCCTCCTCCCTGCGACGAGAGGCTGTGGTGAAGGAAATTGATAATTCGTCCATCGGTCGACAACTTGAATCCCGAGGAGGTTGCCCGCACGGGCATGTTACTGTGCCTCGCCCACTCATCGTTTTTAACGACCGTGACGACGAGACGTACCTCGGCGACATCCATTCCAAACTTGGAATT
>CAMCTH010000242.1 GCA_945877965.1 Planctomicrobium piriforme
CTCGCAATCCGCTACGCAACGACCGCTGCTGAGCAGCGTCGTCACGTCGGGATTCGATGCGTCGGACTGGGCGACGTCGACGGCGCAATGGGTCTCCAGCCAGCGGCGGCGGTCGATCGTGCGTCGCCGCGGCGGCGATGCGTCGTCGCTCGTTGTGACGGCAAACACGTTCTCGGCCATTGCGTAGCACGATTGCAAGGCCGCAGGCTTCAAGCCGTCTGCGGCAAATCTCTCGGCGAATCGCTGCATCGCCTCGGCCCCGACCGGCTCGCTGCAATTCACGACGGCCCGGAGCGTGGAAAGATCGTAACGACCTGGCTCGGGCTTCACGCGCGTTGCCAGAAAGGCGAAGGCAAAATTCGGCAACCAACAGTGCGTCGCCCGGTGACGCGTCACGGCTTCCAGCAACAAACCGGGATTCGCGACCCATTCGAACGGACTGAGCCACGCGGTCGCGACGCCCGCGGAAAGCGCATTGACGAAGCAGGCGATGAAGCCCATGTCGTGATACAGGGGCAACCACGAGGCGATCACATCGCGCTCCGTCAAGCGAAGTGCAGCCTGATAGCTCTCAGCATGTCGGTGGACCGCGCCGTGCGAGAGCATCACTCCCTTTTGCAGGCCGGTCGTACCGGAGGAATGTTGCAGCAACATCAAATCGTCGGGCGACGGCGTAAACGGCTGGGGAATCGGTCCGCCGCCGAGCACAATCTCCGGATACGTCACCGTGCGGCGAACGTCGGCGGGCAACTCTTCGCGACGAACTTGCGGCGCGAGCGCGAGCCCCCAGGCGTCGATCCGCCGCAGGAGCTCCGCCATGCGCGTCCAATAGATCTCGCGATCGACCCGCACGCCCGGCTCGGCCATGATCGTCGGGATGCCGCCGCACCAAAGGCAACCGAGCCACGCGGCAGGCAAGTCGAGGTGATGCGTGCCGATAAAGACGACGACGTCGCCGCGTTGTAAACCGGCGGCCGTGTACCAAGCCGCCGCCCGCCCCGCCGCCTCGGCTATTTCCCCGTAAGACCGCGATTCTTCTTTCGCCCGCCGCGAGACAATCGTCGTGCAGAGTCGGTCCCCGTCGCGCCGAGCATGCTCGAGCACCGAACGAACGAGATCGCGAAAGTCGGCCGGCATGAAAACGCTTCGCTAGAACTGAAAGTAGATGAAGGCCGTCTGTCCGCGCAAGTAAATCAGGCATAACGTCACGGCCGCCCCGAGCGCCACGCCGTCGACGGCCGCGAGGCCGTAACGTCGCAGACTCGACGCGTCGGGGTCGCAGGCCGTCGCCCGGGTCCACAGTCTACACGCCGCCGGAGCCGACCACACGGCAACCGTCAGCAGGGCGGTCTGCAGATAGAATGTTCCCGACAGGGCGCGCTGCCGATACTCCCACGGCAGCAACGCGTGCTTCCAAAGTTCGCAAGCCTGCGTCAAATCTGCGGCCCGGAAGAAAATCCAACCGAGCATGACGAGCCCGAACGTGACGAGCGATTCCAAGCCGCTGCGCCAGATGCTCGGCACGGCCGGGGGAGTAGCGCCGCCGCGCAAGGCGTGATATCCGGCGATCAGTAAGCCGTGATACAGCCCCCACAGCGCGTAAGTCCAGCCCGCCCCGTGCCAGACGCCGCAGAGCGTCATCGACAGAATCGCCGCGCGGGTCAGCGCGAGCTTCGTCGTCTGCCGTCGCATCAGCGGATAGAAGAGGTAGTCGCGAATCCATCGCGAGAGCGACATGTGCCAGCGATTCCAAAAATCGACCGGCGACCGAGCCGTGTACGGATGATCGAAATTGTCGACGAGCTTAATGCCGCAAAGCAATGCCGAGCCGTAGGCGATCCGCGAGTAGCCGCTGAAGTCGAAATAAATCTGCAGGCCGAACGCGATCGCAGCCAAGTAAACGTCGGTGCCGCCGAGCGTGCGTGCGTCGACCGAAAACGCGTTGTCGACGTCTTGCGAAAGCGAGTCGGCCAGCACGACTTTGATGAACATGCCGATCACGATCTGCGTCAGCCCCCGGATAAAATCGCCGCGCACTCCCACCCCGGCGGCCGACTCGATCTGCGGCAACAACTCTTTCGCGCGGAGAATCGGCCCCGCGATAAGCTTCGGGAAAAACGCGATGAAGAGCTGCAAGCTCCAGAAGGAGTGGACCTTCTCGCGCTTCCGCATCACGTCGACGATATAGCTGATTGATTCGAATACATAGAACGAAATCCCCAGCGGAAGCACCCAATGCGGCGGTTGCCAAACATTGGACACGCCGAGTAACGTCGCCAGCGATGAGGCGCTGACGACGAGCCAATCGAGATACTTGAACAACGCCAGAAGGGCGATATTGGCCGCGACGACGATCTTGCCGCGGCGTGAACGATCGGCCGCCTGCGTGATCCAGACCGCGCCGAAGTGATTCAGCGCCGCACAGCCGACGAGCAGCCCCAAATAGGGCCAATGCCACGAGGCGTAGAACAAGTAACTGGACAGCAGCAAAAAGCCGAACCGCAGCCGCGCCGGCAACAGCCGCAAGCCGACGACGACGATCGCCAAGAACAACGGATAGATCAGACTATTGAATCTCATCGCCCGGCCCCTGCACGTTCAGTCGCAGCCCGGTCGGCCGCAGCGCGACGCAACGGCTCGGCCCGGTCGATGAGAAACTCCGCCAGCAGCCGATGACCTGTTTCCGTAAAGTGCGAACGATCGGGCGTATGCAAATCGTAACCCCAATGTTCGTTCGGTACGACGCGGCGAGCATCGACGACCGATACGCCGCGAGCTTGGCACCAGTCGTCGAACGAACGAATGAAGTCGGCTTGCTGCGCAGGGTCCATCATCGGCGGCAGATCGTCGCGTTCCGGAGCATAGTAGATGACGACTTGCGAGCCGGCGTTCAAGTAAGATTGCAATAAGGCCCGGAGACAATGCTGATTGAACTCCAGGTCGGCCGGGATCAGTTCGTACGAGTACGCGATCGACTTTCGCTCTTCCCACGACCGTTGAACAGAGCCGACGAGCAGCTTGTAGATCCGCGTCCGCAGGTCGACGCCGTAGCCGATCAAAGCGACGTGCCGGCGGGCTTCGTCAAACAACTGCTCATCGATCCGATCGGCATGCGACTTCATCCGCTCCGCTTCTTGCTCGCGCGCCAGCCGGCGCACGTCGCCGGTGATCGCTTGCAAAATGGGGGCGGCATCGGCCGGATCGATCTTCGCCAACGCTTGCCGAAACTCGGCGGCAAACGACGGATCGCGAAAGCAAGAGAACACCTCGTCGCGCAAGCGCACTTCGCGAGCGACGTTTCGCCACGTCAGTCCCAGGACGACGATCCGGGGCCGATAGTTCTGCGCCTGCAACTGCACGGAGCGCGTCAGCATTTCGTACGGCAAGAAGTTGGGGTAAGACAGCAAATAGACGCCGCCGACCGGCGCATTGCCGCCGAGTTTCTTGCCCAACTCATCCGGCAAGATTCCGCGATCGCGCACGACCATCGGTTCGCCGGGGGTCGGGCTAGGAAGCGTGTAGGTGTGCGAGTTACCGAGGAGCAGCAACGCCGGACCCTCGCCGACAAACGGCGGCGGCGGGGGATCGGCCGCACGGTCGAGCGTCACAAACGATGTGACCGGGGAGGGGGCAACGGAAGCAGCGACCGGGGTTCGAAATTCGCGGCCCGTCCAAAAATTTGCCGCCGCGATCGTCGCCGCCATGCAGGCGAGCGTCACCGCCGCCGAACGGCGATCCGCCCCCGTCGCTGCGTGCGCTGATTCCGAACCTGACGTCATAAGAGAACCAACGTGGCGTCGTCTGAGGTGTGTCGCTCAAGCTCACGCACTCGCGCGGGCCGAGAAAACTGACCACCGCGTACCGGGAGATTGTAACGATTTGCCGACGATTTGCGATGCGACCAACTGACGACGTCTCGAACAGCAATTTCGGCGCGAGAGCCGTTTGCGTAGGGTGGGACAAAGTCCCACCACTTGGCCGCGACGTCAACCGTGAGTTCCCCACAACGCCAAACGCATGCAGAGACGAGCGGTGGGGCTCTGCCCCACCCTACGAGACGCGACGCTCTCAGCGCGTTGAGGCTTCGACGGCGACGGTGCGGATGAAATCACTGAGGCCGCTGAAGCCGCGTTTCTTCGCCGAGACTTCGAGCAGCAGTTTCTCTTCGGTCGTCAGGCGAACGTTGACCTGTTCGTTGCGGCGGCCCGATTCGGCCGGGGCCGGCACTCGCTTGCCCGACTCGATCAGATACGCGACGGCCGTCGTCAACGCCTCCCGGGTATTCACGACGCACGCCTCGGTCGTCGGCCCATCGCCGAACACCTGCGGCATTTCCAAACCGCGGCCGAACCATTCCCCCGCTTCGAATTGCAAGATGATCTGATACAACCCCGCCGCCTCGCGGGCCTGAGCCAACACCGCGGCCGCAAACGGAGCGTCGAGCTTTTTACGACGACTCGTCCCCTTCGGCATCACGGACGATTTTTTCGACTTCGCGCACATAGACCTGTTTCACCTTGCAGTTATGCACGGGAATCGACACCAGGTCGAACCCGGGCTTCTCAAAAATATGATGCGAGCCGCTTATGCGAACGAGTTCGTAACCCGCATCCTCCAGCATCCCCCGCACCTGGGCGAATCGCTTGTCGCTCGGCATTTAAGTATATCCTCTGCTATACGAACGGCAAAGTTCGCCTATTTTTGAATTTGGCGATCTTCCGCCGCTAGAAAACGAAAACGGCCCGTCGGCTATGAGTTGTGCGCAAAGAAAAACCACAAGTAACCGCAGCTTTATGCTGCGACTCTTGTGGTTGATCCTTCCACAAGACTCATAGCCGACGGGCCTAAACTCCGTCCGCTATCGGCCCATCCTGGACCGGTCACTGAATCAAAGGAGTATTTAAACCACGAGCGGTTTTGTTGTCAACTTAATTTGGACCGCGCGAATCGTCGGCAAACTCACACCGTCACGGCCATGTTGTCGCGGTGGATTACTTCTTGGTACGGGGCGTGGCCCAACGCGGTGAAGATCGCTTCCGTTTTTAAACCCTTGATGCGCATCACCTCGGCGGCTGAGTAGTTCGTTAGGCCGCGGGCGAATTCGCTGCCGCTTTTGTCGCGTAGCGCCACGACGTCGCCGCGGGCGAAGTCCCCTTGCACGTCGGCCACGCCGATCGCCAGCAGGCTGCGGCCGTCCTTCTCGACCGCCTTGCGGGCTCCGTCGTCGAGGACGAACACGCCGCGCGGTTGGGCCGTGAAGCCGATCCAGCGCTTCCACGACGTGATCGCTTGCCCTTGGGCGACGAACAGCGTGCCGACCGGTTCGCCGGCGATGATCTGCTGCAGCACGTCGAAGTCCTTACCGCTCGCTATGATCATGTTCTCGCCGGCAATCGTCGTCTTGCGAGCCGCATTGAGTTTGCCGGCCATCCCCCCTTTGCTCAGGCCCGTTTTGGTGTCGCGCACCAGCGAAAAGATAGACTCGTCGAGCTTCAGCACCGTCGAAATCACTTTCGATTCCGGCAGCGCTGGGTCGCCGTCGTACAGGCCGGCGACGTCGGAGAGAATGATCAATAGCGGAGCGCGAATCAAGTTCGTCACGATCGCCGCCAGTTGATCATTGTCGCCGAACGTCGTTTCGAGTTCGGCCGTGCTGACCGTGTCGTTCTCGTTGATGATCGGAATGGCACCGAATTCGAGCAGCGAAAGCAGCGTGTTGCGAATATTCAGATAGCTGGCTCGCTCGTCGAGATCGCCGGCCGTCAGCAGGACCTGCGCCGCCGTCCGCCCGAGCGACAGCAACACGCGATCGTACGCTTGGATCAGCCGACTCTGCCCGACGGCCGCCACGGCCTGCAGCTTCGCCAAATCCTTCGGGCGCTCCTTCAGGTTCAACCGCCCCATGCCCGACGCCACCGCACCCGAGCTAACGAGCACGACCTTGCGCCCCGTCTGCATGATTCGGTGTAGGTTCTCGCTGAGCGATGCGATCTTCCCTTCGTCGAGCGAGCCGTCGGGTCGGGTGAGAACGCGGGTGCCGACTTTTACCACGATCGTCGTTGCAGCGGCGGCCAGTTCCAAACGGAGGGGATCGGTCATGGTGAAGACTGGAGACGAGAGACGGGAGTAAACGAAACGAGCGAATAGCGAAGTCGAACTATGACCCAACAACGAAACCGGAAATCTTCCGTGTCCCGTCGGAAGTCTTCGGTCTTATGAGTTCGGTCTCCGCATCCGGTTCAATCGGAATTCATCGAGAATACCGAAGCGGCCCGCAGCGCAACAGTCGTGCCTGTCGACATTTCCGCACAGTCGCCGCCGCAGTCGGTTGTGAAACCTTCGGCTCGCTCCTAGAATAAGGTTCTCGCGTCGCCGTTCGACCTCGTCAGCCCGTCAACCGGTCTCTTCGACAACGCCACTCTGCACCAAATCTTTGCTCACCGCCGTCCCGAGCCGCCTTCTCCATGAGCGAAATGCACCACGAGTGCGGCATTGCCGCGATTTACCACCTTCCCAGTCGTGCCGTCAGTCCGCTGGCGCCCGACCAAGGGGCCGATCACGTTTCGCGACTCATCCCGCGAATGTTGCTCGATGTGCAGAACCGCGGCCAGCTGTCGGCCGGCATGACGTCGTATAATCCCGATCGCGACCAACTGCTCGACACCTACAAAGAACTCGGCAGCGTTACGGAAGTCTTCCGCCTCAGCCATCGCGCGAAGGCCGAAAGTCTGATGGACAAGTACGCCGGGCGGGCCGCCATCGGCCACGTTCGCTATGCCACGTGCGGGGCCGAAGACCGGCGCTATGCGCAACCGTTCGAGCGCAAACATCTGCAGAAGCACAAATGGTTCGCCTTCGGCTTCAACGGCCAGCTGACGAACTATCAACAGCTGCGGGCCGAATTGCTGGCCCACGACGATTTCCATCTGGCCCGCGACACCGACACCGAAATCATCATGCACGAGATCGGCCGGCAATGGTCGGGCGACGCCAAGATCGGCATGATCGACGTGATGAAGAACGTGGCCCGCAAGTTCGACGGGGCCTATAGCCTCGCGCTACTGACGGCGGCCGGCGACATGCTCGTCGCCCGTGATCCGCTGGGGCTGAAGCCGCTTTGCTACGCGCTGCAAGGCCCGC